>JBKJLU010000018.1:0-11066 GCA_046596815.1 Acidimicrobiales bacterium
CGAGCGGGTGGCCGACGTGGTTGCCCACGAGATCGCCCACATGTGGTTCGGCGATCTCGTGACCATGAAGTGGTGGAACGGCATCTGGTTGAACGAGGCCTTCGCCACCTTCATGGAGTTGTTGGCCGTCGATGCCTTCCGGCCAGAGTGGGAGCGTTGGGTCAGCTTCTCCACCGGACGGGCGGCGGCCCAGAACACCGACGGCATGCGGGCCACCCGGCCGGTGGAATTTCCCGTCGTGGCTCCGGAAGAGGCCGAGGGCATGTTCGATGTTCTCACCTACCAAAAGGGCGCGTCGGTCGTCCGCATGCTCGAGCAGTACCTCGGGGCCGAGACGTTCCGCGCCGGCATCCGCCTCTACATGGAGAAGCACGCCTACGGCAACACCGAGACGACCGACTTGTGGGACGCCATCGAGGAAGCCAGCGGCGAACCCGTCCGTTCGACCATGGACTCGTGGATCTTCCAGGGCGGCTATCCGGTCGTCACCGTCGACACCATCACCGACGGCGGCATCGAGCTGAACCAGCGGCGCTTCCGCTACCTCCCGAGCCCGGACGACGGCGATGCCCGCTGGCAGGTCCCGGTGCTCATGCGAGCCAGCGTCGATGGCGTCGTGGGCACCCGCAAACTGTTGTTGAACGACGCATCCGCGACCATCGACTTCGGCCCCAGCAAGGCCGACTGGGTGGTGATCAACGCCGGCGGATCGGGGTTCTACCGCACCCGGTATTCGGCCGAACTCCTCCGCCGGCTCACGGCCGATCTCGGGGCCGCGCACCTCTCCGCCGTCGAGCGCTTCAACCTGGTGTCCGACACGTGGGCCGCCGTGTGGGCCGGCCTCGCTCCGGTCGACGACTTCGTCGAACTGGCCCGCCTCTTCGGCGACGAGACCGACGCCACCGTCTGGACGGCCGTGCTCTCGCCCTTCTCGTTGTTCGAACGGGCGCTGCCGACGGGCGAGCGCGACGGGTTGCGCGCCTTTGTCCGGCGCCTCGCCGGCCCCGCGTTCGAGCGCGTCGGCTGGACGACGAAGCCAGGCGAGGGCGAGACCGTGCCGACCCTGCGCTCGCTCCTCCTCGGCGCCCTCGGCAACCTCGGCGCCGACCCCGACATCCGCTGGCGTGCCGGGGAGTTGCACGCGGACTACCTCCGGGATCGCACCACCGTCGACGCCGACATCGTGCCGGCGTTGGTGTCGATCGCATCGGCCACGGGAGGCGAGACCGAGTACCAGCAGTTCCTCGACCGCTACCGCGATCCGGCGACCCCGCAGGAGGAGGTGCGCTATCTCATGGCCCTCGCCAACTTCCCGAACGAAGCCCTGCTGCAGCGCACGCTCGACCTGGCCGCCGAAGAGGTGCGCACGCAGAACGCGCCCTATCTGATCAACGCCGCGCTGGCCAACCGCGAGCACGGCGACACGGCGTGGCGGTGGCTCACCCATCGCTGGAGCGACCTCCTCGGTCGTTTCCCCGACAACAGCCACGCCCGCATGCTCGAGAGCATCTCGACGCTGCCTCCCGAACTTGCCGGCGACGTCCGCTCGTTCATCACCGACCACCCGGTCAAGGCTGGGCAGCGCACGGTCGACCAGGCCCTCGAGCGCCTCGATGTCAACGCCGCCTTCCGTCGACGCGAAGCGGGACGCCTGGTCCAGGTGTTCACCGAGGAGTCTTGATCGGACGCAGTTCCGGACCGAGGATCTTCGCCGTCGAAGACACCAGCGTCCAGGTCATGTGGACGCGCCTCCCGCAAGGCGAAGTCGTCCTGCGCGTCGGCGACGCCGAGTGTCGCGTCGACCCTTCTGCTGCCGCGGGGCCGGGAACGGCGGTGCTCGACGGGCTGACCCCGGGAACCGCCTACGACCTACGGATGGAGGTCGGCGCGCAACGATCCGTCGTCACCCGCTTCCGCACGCTGCGCCCTCCACCGGGCGAGTTGCTGTGCCGCTTCGCCACCATCAGCGACACCCACATCGGCGAGCGGGGCTTCGGTCTTCTCCCCCGTTTCCGGGAGGACCCGCACCTCTCGGCGGCCGAGGCCTACCCCGCCCGGTGCGCCCGGGCGGCCGTGGCCGAGGCGGCGGCGTGGGGAGCCGAGCGCATCGTCGTGAAAGGCGACCTCACCTGGTCAGGTCGACCGTTGCAGTGGCAGATCGTAGGGGAGGTGCTGGCTACGTCGCCGGTGCCGGTGTCGGCGACCCTCGGCAACCACGACGTCGGTCCGAAATCGGTGGACGGTCGCGATGAGCTGGTAGCCCACGGCATCGACATTCCCCGCTACGTGGAGGGTATCGACATGCCGGGCATCCGCATCGTGCTCGGCCATTCGGCCGACCACGGCCACCGCTACGGGGTGGTCGACGGACTGCAGCGCGACGAGATCGTCCGCCTGGCCGGCAAGGCCCCCGGGGCGGCGTTCGTGACCATGCACCACTATGTCGACCCCCTTCCCTTCCGCTCGCGCTATCCCCGCGGCATCCGTCGCGCCGAGGGGGCGACCCTGTTGCACGACGTCGCCGCCGCCAACCCGGCGACCTTCCTCTCGTTCGGGCACACCCACCGCAACCGGCGCCGGATGCACTTCGGGATCCCGGCCACCGAGGTCGGCTCGACCAAGGACTACCCCGGCGTCTGGGCCGGCTACGCCGTGCACGAGGGCGGCATCCGTCAGGTTGTGCGGCGCGTGGCCGAGCCCTCGTGCCTGGCCTGGACCGACCCGACGGCCGGCGTGCTCGGCGGCTTCTGGGGATGGTGGAGCCCGGGCCGCCGCCGCTGGCGTTGTTTCAGCTGGACGTGGCCGGTCCGGTGAGCTTCTCGATGCGGGCGGAGATGGCATCGAGCCGCTTGGTCGCCTGGGCGTGGAGGACACCGGCCCGCTCGTAGAGCGCCGTGACCTCCTCGATGCCGAGGGTGCCCCCAGCCATGCGGGCGATGGTCGCCTCGAGTTCATCGACCAGCTGCTCGAACGTCCGCTCGGCGGCCGGTCCAGGCTCGGCGCTCATGGGGTGACCTCCTCGATCGTGGCGCCCAGACGTCCGGCGGCCAGCTGCACCTGGACCCGCTGTCCGGCCTCGACGCCTTCGACCGTCCGCAGGACGGTGCCATCAGCAGAGCGGACGATGGCGTAACCGCGCTCGAGCACTCGGACGGGACTGAGTGCATCCATCTCGCGGCGGGCGGCGGCGAGGGTCGCGCGGGCGGGTTCGACACGCCGCTTCGGATGGACCAACTCGAGACGTCCCACGGCGCGAACCAGCCGATCAGTGGCGCGGTCGACCCCGGCGGTGATCGCTCGGTCCCGGTCGACGGCTTCGAGACGCCTCGCCGCGCCATCGAGTCGGCGGACGACGGCCGCCTCGGCCCGCGTCCAGGACGCCGCCAACTCCGCTCGGATGGCCTCGCCATCGGGGACCACAGCGGCGGCGGCCAACGAGGGCGTGCCGCAACGCAGGTCGACGACCTCGTCACACAATGGCCGATCGCCCTCGTGCCCGATGGCGGCGACAACCGGAGTCGACGAGGCGCACACGGCGCGACAGAGGTCCTCGTCGCTGAAGGGCAGCAGCTGGGTGGCGTCGCCCCCGCCCCGGGCGAGGATGATGACGTCGACGTCGGGCCGCTCGTCGAGGTCGCGCATCGCCGCGATGATGGCATCGACGGCGTTGGGGCCAGAGACCGTGACCTCGCGGAAGACCATCGGATAGCCGGCGAATCGGGCGGTCACCACCGACTCGATGTCGGCCCGTACCGCGGCGTCGCTGCCGCAGATGACCCCGATGGATTCGGGGAGGCGAGGGATGCGCAGCCGGGGCCGATCGAGCAGGCCGTCGTTGCGAAGGCGGATGCGGGCCTCGGCGATCATGGCGGCGACCGCCCCGGCACCGACGGGGACGACCTCGTCGCCGACCAGTTGCAGCTTGCCCCAGCTGTTGTTCCACTCGAGGCTTCCCGTCACCTGCACCCGCTCGCCGTCGACGACCCGCGCGCGACGGGCCTTGCCGGCGGGGACGGTGACGTCGATCTGGGCGGCCCGATCCTTGAGGGTGAAGTAGATGCGACCACCGGGGCGATTGCTGGGGCGGTGGACCTCGCCCTCGACCGCGAACTTCCCGATCGTGGCGAGCGAGCGGGCGATCTCCGAGCTCAGCCGGACGAGGCTGACTCGGCGAACGGACGGACGCTCGTCTTCGAAGAGGGTCACGAGCGCAGCGACCCACCAGTGCGCGCCGGCTCGGCCTTGCGACCCTCGATGTCGAGGAAGAACTGCCCGACGACCTTCTGGACGCCCATCGACCACGTCGGATAGGCGTGGGTGGTCAGCGCCATCCGGGCCGGGAACATGCCGCTGCGGATGGCCAGTGCGAACTCGTGGATCAGCTCACCGCCGGTCGAGCACATCACCGTGGCCCCGATGATGCGTCCGCCCGCCAGATGCCCCGCCGGCCAGCGGGGCCCGGTGATGACCTTCAGGAACCCGTCGGTCTCGTCGGCCGCCACCGCCCGATCGACCTCGGTCATGGGGAGGAAGGCGACCTGCGCCCCGCCCGGGAAGCGCTCGGCCGCTTCTTCCTCGCTCAGCCCGACCCGGCCCACTTCGGGCGACGTGAAGGTCACCCACGGTGTGCGCTCGCCGCGGAAGCGACGCTGGCGAAAACTCCCGAAGGCGTTGCCCACGGCGATGCGGCCCATCTCGTCGGCGGCGTGGGTGAACTGGAGCTTGCCGGCGACATCGCCCACCGACCAGATGTTGGCGGCCGTCGTCTTGAGGAAGTCGTCGGTCTTCACGAATCCCCGATCGTCGAGCTCGACCCCGGCAGCGGCCGGATCGAGTCCCTCGGTGATCGGACGTCGACCGATGGCCACGAGCACCCGGTCGACCTCGACCGGCGCCGTGTTCTCACCGTGCACGCCGCCCTCGACGTGCACGCGGGCCCGTCCGCCCGGCCCGATCTCCTCGACCTTGCTCACCTTCTGGTTGGTGCGGACGTCGATTCCCTCGCGCCGGAAGACGCCTTCGATCACGGCCGACACCTCGGGCTCTTCCTTCGAAAGGAGGCGGTCTGCGGCCTCGATGATGGTCACCTTGGCTCCGAGCCGGGAGAAGGCCTGGGCCAGCTCGCTGCCGATGGCGCCTCCGCCGAGCACGGCCAGTGTCGCCGGCAGGGCGGTCAACGACCACACGTCGTCACTCGTGAGGTGGTCGAGCGCCCGCAGGCCGTCGATGTCGGGAACGGCCGGCTTGGCTCCGGTGGCGATGACGAACCGATCGGCGCCGATGCGGATCCCGTCGACTTCGACTTCGTTCGACGAGACGAAGCGAGCGCGGCCCTCCCGAACGTCGATGCCCTCGCGCCGGAACACGGCTGCGTCCTCGGTGGCCGCGATCGTCTCGATGGCCCGGTGGGCCGACGCCATCGCCTCGTCGAACGTGCGTCCCTTCCCGGCGGCGGCGATGAACGACTTCGACGGCACGCACCCGGTGAAGGTGCAGTCGCCGCCGATCTCGCCATCCTGGATCAGCAGCGTGCGCTTCTTGCGGCGCACGCCGGTGCGGGCTGCACCCATGCCGCCCGCGCCACCACCGATCACGACGAGGTCGTAGTCCACCCGGCCAACGTAGTGGCCGGATATAGCGTCCGGTCATGGAATCTCGCCCCCTCGGTACCCTGTCCGTCTCCCTCGTCGGACTGGGATGCAACAACTTCGGCATGCGCATCGATCAGGCCCAGACGCAGGCCGTCGTCGATGCCGCAAGGGAGGCGGGAATCACGCTCTTCGACACGGCCGACGTCTACGGCGGCACCAAGTCGGAGGAATTCCTGGGCGTCGCCCTCGGGTCGCATCGCGACGAGGTCATCGTCGCCACCAAGTTCGGTGCCCCCGTCGGCGAGGGCAAGAGCGGGGCCCGGCCGGAGTACGTGAAGGCGGCGTGCGAGGACAGTCTCCGCCGGCTCGGCACCGACCGCATCGACCTGTACCAGTTGCACATGCCCGACGACTCGACCCCCATCGAGGACACCCTCGCCGCTCTCGACGACCTCGTCACCGCCGGCAAGGTGGTCGAGATCGGTTGCTCGAACTTCGACAGCACCCGGATGGCGTCAGCGGCATCGACCTCGGCCGCAAAGGGCACCGCTCGTTTCACCAGTGTCCAGAACCAGCTGAGCCTGCTCGACCGTCGCCAAGAGGCCGACACCATCGCCGCCTGCGAAGCCCACGGCCTCGGCATCCTCCCCTACTTCCCCCTGGCCTCGGGCATGCTCACCGGCAAGTACCGACGCGACGCCGAGCCGCCCGAAGGCACCCGCCTGGCCGGCCTCCCGTCCGAACGCCGGGAGAAGGCCCTGAGCGATCGCACCTTCGACACCGTGGAGAAGCTCCAGGCCTTCGCCACCGAGCGGGGTCACACCCTGCTCGAGCTGGCCATGTCGTGGCTCGCCGGGCTGCCGACGATGTCCTCGGTCATCGCCGGCGCCACCCGCCCCGATCAGGTCAGGGACAATGCGGCATCGGTCGGCTGGACCTTGACCGCCGACGATCGCACCGAGATCGACGCCATCACCAAGCGCTGATCGCCGAGCCCTCCGCCCGCCTTTTGGCAGCGAAATCCCGCCTCGAAAGGCGGGATCGCGCTGCCAAAAGCACGGGGGGGTGTTGCTGTCGCTCTTAGATGGAGGAGCGACCGCTGCGCTTGAGGCCGAAGCCCATGAGCACCAGCAGGAGGCCGGCGATGGCCAGGAAGGTGAGGCCGAAGCCGGTGCGAGCCAGCGCCGCACCCCGGGTGAAGGTGGCGCCGAGCACGGCGGCAGGAGCTGCAGCGGACGGGGTGGCGTCCCGCTCGATGCTCACGCCCAGCACCTTGGTCTCGACGGCCGTCGGGGCCGCTTCGGTGGCCAGCGGGGCGGACGAGGCGTTGTCGAGCTGCGAGCTCAGGACCGCGCCCGTGGCGGTGTTGGTCACGACCGTGTTCGTGCCTTCGACCTTGACGTCGTCCTTCTTGATCTCGTCCTTCTTGACGTCGTCGTCCTTCTTGACGTCGTCGTCCTTCTTGACGTCGTCTTTGTCGGACTTGACCTTCTCGGGGCCGCCGCAGTTGCCGTTGTTGTCGTCCTCGAAATCGTCGTCGTTGCCGCAGCCGTTGTTCCCGTCCTGATCGGCGAGGTCGGCGCCGCCGGGGCCACCGGGCTTGTCGGCGCCGCCGTTGGAATCGCCGTCGGGGTCAGACGAACTCTTGCCCTGGGTCCCGCTGCCGCCGTTCTCGACGCTGCGGTCCTTGCCGGACGGATGACGGTTGTCGCCGGCGTCCTCGACGTTGTTCGGGGTGCCGCCGTCATTGGTGTCGTTGTCCTCGGTGACGGCCGAGCGCTCAGCCTTGGGCGAGCCGCCCTTCCCGTCCGGCTGGCCGCCGAAGGCGGGCGTGCCGAGGGCGAAGATCAGGGCCAACGAAGTCGATGCGAGCGCCGCTCCTGCACGGAGGCGCGAAGAGGAAGTCCTCATGGTGGTGTTCCTTCCCGACGCTCCCGGCGTCGATCCGTTGGAGGCTCCGTCGATCGGAGTTCCGTTTGCTTACGGAAAGTGGTATTGCCACTTCCCGTCGAGTTAAACCAAAGAACTAGTCAGAATGACGACACCGTCGGGTTCCACCGTCACGCACCCGTCGGTAAACGACGTTTCCCCAGGTGAGGATGCTCGGACCACGACGTCGGCTACGGGAACAGACCACGTCGTCTGGCCCAGATTGACCAAGAGCAGACACCGACCTCGACGCAGCGACAAGTGACCGGCCTCGGCGTCGACACCGACCTCGACCCGCTCGAGGCGACCGTCCGTGAGATCGGGTTCGGAACGGCGGAGGTGCACGAGGCGACGGTGCCACTCGAGGAGGTCGGCATGGGGCTCGTCGGCGGGCTCGACCCAATCCAGACGCGAGCGTTCGAAGGTCGCGAGGTCCTGAGGATCGGGCACGTCTTCGGGCGCCCATCCGAACGAAGCGAACTCGCGCCGGCGACCCTCGCTGACGGCTCGGCCGAGGTCGGGGTCGGGGTGATCGGTGAAGTACTGGAAGGGCGTCGAAGCGCCCCACTCCTCCCCCATGAAGAGCAGGGGAACGAACGGCGAGCAAAGCACCAGTGCGGCGCCGATCTTCAGGCGGGCCGTCGACATCAGGTGGGTCGAGCGTTCCCCTTGGGCCCGGTTGCCGATCTGGTCGTGATTCTGCAAATAGCCGAGGAAGCGGCAGCCGGGGATGCCCGCCGGCACCCGCCCGTGCCGCCGTCCCCGATCGGGAGCGTGGTCGCCGGCATAGACAAAGGCACGGCGAAGGGCGGTGGCCACCTGTTCGAGCGAGCCAAAATCGGCGTAGTAGCCCGATCGTTCGCCCGACAACACCGTGTGCAAGGCATGGTGGAAGTCGTCGCTCCACTGGGCGTCAAGGCCGTAGCCGCCGGCCTCGCGCCGGGCCACCACGCGCGGATCGTTGAGGTCGCTCTCGGCGATGAGAAACATCGTCCGGCCCGATGACGCCTGCAACGCCTCGACCTCGCGAGCCATCTCCTCGAGCAGGTGCATGGCCGAGGTGTCGACGAGCGCGTGCACGGCGTCGATGCGCAGACCGTCGCAGTGGTAGTCGCGCAGCCACGACAACGCGTTGTCGAGGAAGAAGCGGCGGGCGTCGTCGCTGCCCCGGTCGTCGAGGTTGACGGCCGGGCCCCAGGGGGTGGCGTACTTGTCGGTGAAGTAAGGACCGAACTCGCCCAGGTAGTTCCCCGCCGGACCGAGGTGGTTGTAGACGACGTCCATGATCACGCCGACGCCGACCGCGTGGCAGGCGTCGACCAGCCGCTTCAATCCGTCCGGCCCGCCGTACGCATGGTGCGGAGCGAAGAGGTCGACGCCGTCGTAGCCCCATCCCCGCATCCCCGAGAATTCGTTGACCGGCAGCACTTCGATGAGGTCGACGCCGAGGTCGAGCAGGTGCGGCAGTTTCTCGACGACGCCGTCGAAGGTGCCGGCCTCGGTGAAGGCGCCGACGTGCAACTCATAGACGACCGCCGACGCCAAGGGAACGCCCCGCCAGGCCCCATCGGTCCATCCGAACGAGTCGTGGTCGACGACCGCGGAGAGCCCATCGATGCCGTCGGGCTGCGATGGCGACCGGGGATCCGGACGGACCGGTCCGCTGTCGAGGGAGTAGCCGTACCGGGTCCCCGGACCGGCGTCGGGGATCTCGACCTCGTACCAACCGGGCCGAGTCGGCGACGTCACCATCGGATGGCGATCGTCCCCGATCACGACGTCGACCTGGCGGGCGTGCGGCGCCCAGACGTCGAAGATCACGCCCACACCTTTGCGTCGACGAGGACGACGACCGGTCGGTCGGCCAGGACATCGGCAAAGGTCGTCGATGGGGCGAGCGGTCCCCGCAGCGGGAAGCGCCAGGCGATCACCCGGAGGGCACCGCCGGCCCGCTCGAAGGCCACGATCCGCTCGGCCTCCGGTCCTGTCTCCACCAACGGCGTGTAGCCGGCCTCGGCCGAGAAGAGCTCGGGCCGGTCGCGGCGCAGGTGCAGAAGCGACCGGATCAGCGCCATCTTCTCGGCCCCCAGCCCTTCTGGGTCGATTGTTGCACCGCTGTGGTGCGCGGATGCGCCCAGAACGGGCAGGAGGGAGCGTCGGAGGTCGTAGTCGACGGGGCGTCGGTTGTCGGGGTCGACCAACGACAGGTCCCAGAGCTCGGTGCCTTGGTACAGGTCGGGGATGCCGGGGCAGGTGAGCTTCAGTGCGGTCTGCACGAGACTGTTGTGGCGGCCGGCGGCGACCAGACCCGTCTCCGCCAGGAACCGGTCGACGTCGGCGCCGAACTCGCGATCCCCGACGACGGCGGCGACGAAGTCGGCCAACGCGGCGTCGTACTCGGGGACGGGATCGATCCACGACGTGTGGACCTTGGCCTCCTTGGTCGCCTTCTCCATGTAGGCCTGAGCGCGTTCGACGGACAGCGGCCACGCGCCGACGGCGGTTTGATACAGCAGGTACTCCGTTGGCCGATCGATCCGTTCGCGGCGAAGGCGCTCGTGGCGCGCCGACCAACCCTCGACCGCCACGCTCCAGGCCTCCGGCACCTCGGCCAGGGCCGCCAGGCGACCCCGGACGTCCTCACTTCGTTTGGTGTCGTGGGTCGAGGTCGCCAGGAACGAGCGGCTTCCGACATCGCTGACGCGCCGGGAATGAAAGGCGGCGACCTTCAGGCCGAAGTGTCCAGGCTCGCCCCCCACCTCGTTCAGCGAGACCATGCGGAGGAAGCGGTAGAAGGTCGTGTCCTCGACGGCCTTGGCCATGACCGGCGAGCTCACCTGCTGGAAACGCTCGGCCAGCTCGTCCTCGGGCGCGCCCGGGTACCGCAGCAACAAGAGATCGTGAAGGAAGGTGAAGAGCTCACCGTCGAGATCCGGACGATGGTCGCGAGCCGCGGCGACGGCGCGGTCGACAACCTCCACATCCTCAGCATCGACGGCGCTCCCGGTGCGGACGTAGGTGCGGTAGACGTCGAAGTCGGCGATCATCTCCCGCAACGCATCTCGCAACTCGCCGCGCGTGTAATCGCGATGGCGACGATGGCCTTCGGCGACGACGGCGAAGTGGGCGGTGAGACGCTCGATGTCCGCAGCCAGCACCGTGCGCATGATCTCGTGCTTGGCCGAGCGGGCGAGGGCCTCGACGTCGCTCGACTGCCCGGTGAAGCGCTCGTAGATGGCGGTCATCGCCTCGGCGCCGTTGGCGTCGTGCAGCAGCTGGTTGACCTGGGCCAGGAAGTCGTACCCGGACGTGCCGTCGATGGGCCACGTCGGGCGGAGGTGCTCGTCGGGTCCGAGGATCTTCTCGACGGCGAGATAGACCTCTGGCCCTACGGCGGTCCGCAGGCGCTCGAGGTACCCGAGCGGGTCGCGCAGTCCGTCGACGGCCTTCGCATCGATCACGTCGACGGTCTGCGCGACCCGCTCGGGTACCTCGAGCGCCTGCGGACCGCCGTAGGGCCAGAGATCTATCTCGCCGTCAAGAAGA
>JBKJLU010000405.1:0-3442 GCA_046596815.1 Acidimicrobiales bacterium
CGAGTCGGCGGGAATCGCGGTTGCGATCGTCGACGGCGTCGATCCGGTCGCCGCCACCGGAAAGGCCTCGTCGAGCGTGGTCTGGCGAAGCGCCGGAATCACCAGCAACCACGTGGCCAGACCGATCGCCACGACGCCCGTCAGGCGACCAGCGACGCGACCCCAGCGCCGAGTGACAACACGACCCGCGACCGACGTGGCCACGGCGAGGACGACGAGCAGTGTCAGAGCGCGGGGACTGCGGGCCGTGCTGGTCAGCACCGACGGTTGGAAGATGGCGAAGGCGACGATGGTGAGGGCGGCGGCGGCGAGAACGGGGCCGAAGCGGCGCACGGTGGTCACCTCTTCATGCAACCCCATCAGGGGCGGCTTGTCAGCCGAATGCCGCTTACGATTCTCTGAACTCCCGTACGGTGGAGCCATGGGAAACAAATCGAAACCGTCGAGCGAGGCCAAGAAGCCGAGCCGAACGATCAAAGAGAAGCGTGCGGCCCAACAGGCCAAGGAAGCACTGAAGAAGCAGAAGCCCCAGACCTAGCCCTCGTCCTCCAACGCCCGTCGATCGGCCTCGAGGCGTGACAACTCCGCGCCGTCGGAGGCTCCGGCCTTGCGCCGGCGGCGGATGAGGGCGACAACGGTGATCACGACGGAGAGCACCGTGAGCGACACCACGTTGTCGCCGACGAAGTCCAAGACGTAGGTGAGCGGACCGGCCACTCCCTCGCCGGCTGACCGCAACAGGGCGATCGTGACGAGCGTGCCCAGGACGTTCAGCGTCAAGAACAACCACACCGGCATGCCCGATGCCCCGGCGAGGACGCAGACCACGCCTCCCGGGAAGAAGAACACGAGCACGATCCCCCAGAACCGGAAGTTGCGCTGGCCAGCTCGCAGCAGTCGCCCAGCGCCCAGCTTGCGACCCATCCACTCGACCGCGCCCTCGCCGTAGCGGCGACCGAGCAGATAGAGGAACGGGTCCTCGATGAGCCTCCGCGTAAGGGCTACGGCGACGTAGGGGACCACGTCGACACTCGTCGAGGTCGCCACCAAGTGCCGGGTCGTGGCGTTCAGTGCCAACAACAGCAGCGGCCGGTCGTTGACGAGGAGCGGGAACAGTGCGTTGCCCAGCGCAGCCGTCCCGAAGATCAACACCAGCGGAACGATCAGGAGCAGCGGCGGGCGCCGACGGATGTTCGCCACGGGCGTTCATCGTCGCATGCGTTCGCCGGTCACCGGTTTCCGGCGCCCGGTCCTCAGTACGCTCCGATCGGTGAGCACCGATGTGGGGTCGTCGATGAGGGAAGCCGTCCGACGCGTCGGAGCGGACGCCGACCGTCGATCCCTCGAGACCGAGTCGCTCCGACGGCTTCCCGACGACCTCGCGCAAGCACTGATCGCGACCGGCCTCCTGCGGGCGTGGGTGCCCCAGGTGTACGGAGGCGCAGAGGCCGACGTGCTCACCGTGCTCGATGCCATCGAGGAACTCTCGTGGCATGACGGGGCCACCGGGTGGTGCGCCATGATCGGCGCGACGACCTCATTGATGTCGGCGCGCCTCGCACCCGAGTGGGCCGAGAAGATCTACGGCGACCCGACGGCCGCCACCGCCGGGTTCGCCATGCCGGCGGGCTCGGCCCGACCGGTCGACGGTGGTTTGGTGGTGACCGGCACATGGCAGTGGGGTTCGTTCACCCAGGACTGCACCTGGATCGGCGGTGGGTGCTGGATCGTCGATGCATCGGGAGCCCGAGCGCCCAGGGACGACGGTCTCCTTGCGCCATTCGTCTTCTTCGAGCCGATGCAGGTCGACCTGCTCGACACCTGGCGCGTCGCTGGGCTGAAGGGCACCGGTAGCACGGACTACTCCGTGACCGAAGCCTTCGTTCCGGAGGGAAGGTGGGCGCAGGTGATGGCCGCGCCAACGGTGGACGGACCGCTTTACCGGTTTCCGCTGCTGGGCGCGCTGGCGCTCGGGGTGTGTTCGGTTGCACTCGGGCTCGCTCGCCGCGCCCACCACGAGCTGGTCGAACTCGCCGGCTCGAAGAAGCCAGCATTGAGTGGGCGCACCCTGGCCGAGCGGGCGGTGGTGCAAGCCGAGGTCGCAAGAGCTGAGGCCGCGTGGCGCTCGGCGCGGGCGTTCGTGCGAGAGACCGTCGAGGAGGCCTGGCAGGCCGCGAGCTCGGGTGACGAGCTGACCGACGAGCACAAGCGCAGACTCCGGTTGGCAGCCACGGATGCGACGTGGCGAGCCGCTGCGGCCGTCGACGTGCTCTATTCCGCCGGCGGCGGGTCCGCGATCCACGAGTCGAGCCCGCTGCAACGGGTCTTCCGTGACGTGCATGTCGCCACCCAGCACGCGATGGTCGCAGCCAGAACCTATGAGCCGCTCGGACGCATGGCCCTCGGACTCCCGACCGACGCCAGCCAGCTGTAGCCATGGACTTCTACGATGCCTGGCTATGTCCATGAGCGACCTCGACGAACGCCGACTGGAAGTGGTGCGTCAGCACATGGAGGCCGAGAACCGGCTTGATTTCGATACCGTGATCGAGACGTTCGCCCGGCCGCGATACGAGCTGATGGCATCCGGCCGGGTCTTCGACGGCGAAGACGAAGTGCGTCAGTACTTTGCCCAATCCCGCCAGATGTTCCCCGACCAGCGCAATGAAGACGCCGTGCTGCGTGTCATCGACGATGGCGTCGTCGCCGAGTTCGACCTCCTCGGAACCCATGTCGAGACCGGCCGGGCGTTTCGTTCGCGGATGCTGGCCCTCTTCCTCTTCGAAGACGAACACATCGTCTGCGAGCGTGTGTACTTCGACCGGTCCTCCATCGACGCACAGGTCGCTGGTGATCGGGACGCGCCCGCCTCCTGAGCGGCTCGAGGCTGCGCCCGTTACCGTCGTGAGGGTGCTCCTCGTCACCGGCAGTATCCGGGCCCGTCCCGACACCATCGACCGCGCACTCGAGATCAGTCTCGAGCACGTACGACGGTCGCGGCTCGAACCCGGCTGTCTGCTCCACTCCGTGCACCGGGATGCGGAAGATCCGCTTCGACTGGTGTTTCTCGAGCATTGGGTCGACGCTGATGCGTTGCGCACACACTTCGGCGTTCCGGCCTCGAGCGAGTTCGTGACCGAGGCGACGTCGTTGGCCGATGGACCCGCCGAGATCGCCATCTTCCAGGCCGAGCCGGCGAAGCTCTGATGTCTCGATGAGTCGCCTCACGGAGATCGGTGACCAGGACGGATGGCGCTGTTGGATCTGCGACGAAGCCGTCGACGCCGAGATGTCGGTCAACGATGCGCGGGGTCCGAGTATCGACAGCCGCGTCACCAAGGCGAAGACCAAGCGGAGCACGACCGCCCCGGCGGCGGAACGGCTCGCGCACCGTGGGTGCAACACCCAGAAGGGGGCCAAGACGGCGGTCGTGCCCTGGCCC
>JBKJLU010000448.1:0-2697 GCA_046596815.1 Acidimicrobiales bacterium
TGGGCGGCGCAGCCTCACGCGTCGCATCGGCCGCCACCGCCTACCCCCACCGAGAATCGGGCCACAACCTTCTGCTCCTCAGCCAATGGGCGGACCCCGCCGACACCGAGCCCAATATCGCCTGGACCCGCGAGACGTTCGAGGCCCTTCGACCCCACATGGCGAACCGTCGCTACGTCAACTACCTCTCCGCCGACGACGCCGGCTACACCCGAGACGCCTACGGCTCCAACTACGAGCGACTCGTCGAACTGAAACGCCGCTACGACCCCGACAACATCTTCCACCTCAACCAGAACATCGACCCCTGTTCTCCTGCGGCTGACCGTGGGGAACGCGTGGTGTTCGGAACGCACGAGAGGAGTGGCATCCGCCGGCACGTTTGAGAACAGCGATTCTTGGATGTGAGCGCGACTATCCGTTGACGACCTCTCGCAATCAATGGCACACTCCGGCAGCACTTGAGAGGAGGTCGAGGTGGCGTCAATCCGTCCGGCCACGCCCGCAGATCGTCCGGCCGTCGCCAAAGCACTCGCCAGCGCGTTCTCCGAGGATCCGTTGTTCAGCTGGATGGCGGGACCCAATGCGCCGCTCGAGAAGCGGATGCGAGTGTTCTTCGACGCCTTCCTCAAGGTGAACCTGCGAAGGACGAATCACCTCGTGTTCGTCGCCGACGACGGGTCGGGGGCGGCCATCTGGCAACCCATCGACAAGTGGAAGGTGCCGCCCGCCGACCTCGTTCGCAGCATGCCGGCCATCGTCCGTGCGTTCAGGACTCGCGTCCCAGCGATGATTGGCGCCCTCAACGCCATCGAGCGCGCTCACCCATCGGAACCGCACTACTACCTGGAGGTGCTCGGTACCCGGAAAGACCGCCAGAGCAAGGGAATCGGGTCGGCCGTGATCAACGCGGTGCTCGAGCGCAGCGACGAGGAAGGCGTTCCTGCCTACCTCGAGAGCTCGAACCCTCGAAACGTCCCCTTTTATGCCCGGCATGGATTCGAGGTGCGGGACGAGGTCAACTGCGGCAAGGGCGCACCGACCTGCACGACCATGTGGCGCGAGCCGAGAGGCTGACCCCGAGATCTCGGAGCACTGAGCCGCTGTCTGCTCCGCGATGAACGACTCTTCTCACCGACCAGTCGACGTGTGCATAGTTCCACGGCTACGTGTGCACCAGACGCGCCTGATTGTCTTATCGGTGTGACGTTGCGGGTGCGCTCGTAGCGTCAGAGGCCCTGGCCGGGTCCTCGCTCTCGATGCGCCTGCCATCGCGAGATTGGCTTGCTAACGAAGAGCTGGACCCGGTCGGACCTCGCCGTGGCGTGGCTCAAAAGAGGTGCGAACAGCGCGACCGATCCGACATCAGGAGTGCCCGCCGCCGGCTTCCAACTACCAGTCAAGGAGAACAGCGATGGCAGCGAAGGTGATCATCGGGATCGACCCGCACAAGACGACCCACACCGCGGTGGCGGTCGACGACAAGGAGACCCAGCTCGGGACGCTCGAGGTGCGCGCCAACACGTCGCAACTCAAGCGGCTGCTGAAGTGGGCCGAGCCGTTCGAGGAACGGACCTGGGCGGTCGAAGGCTCGGGCGGGTGCGGCTACCTGCTCGCCCAGCAGCTCGTCGACGCCGGCGAGCACGTCCTCGACGTGCCCGCCACCCTCGCGTCGAGGGTGCGGCTGTTGGGAAACGCCAAGTCGAACAAGAACGACCCGAACGACGCGCTGTCGGTCGCGGTCGCCGCGCTCCGCTCACCACGGCTGGCGGCGGTCCGACCCGCGGATCACGCGACGGTGCTGCGACTCCTGGCGGTCCGGAACCGCCAGCTCGGCTCGAGTCGAACCCGCACCGCGTGCCGGCTCCACGCGCTGCTCGCCGAGCTCGTCCCCGGCGGATCCACCAAGAAAATCAAGGCCGACGAGGCCCAAACGCTCCTCGACGCCTACCACCCGACCACGCCTGCCGAGACCGCCCGCCGAGACCTCGCCCTCGAGCATGTCGGCGACCTCCGCCGCCTCGACGCGCAACTGGCCGAGTCGCACAAGCGCCTCGCCAACGCCGTCTCCGCATCCAAGACCACCGTCGTCGACATCGTCGGGGTCGGCCCGGTCGGCGCCGCCATCATCATCGGCTACACCGGCGACATCCGACGGTTCGCCAACCGACACCACTTCGCGTCCTACAACGGGACCGCACCCATCGAGGTCAGTTCCGGCGGCCGCGTCGTGCATCGCCTCTCGCGGCGCGGGAACCGACAGCTCAACCACGCCATGCACCTCGCCGCCCTCTCCCAGATCCGCTACCCCGACAAGCCTGGCCGCATCTACTACGACCGAAAGATCGCCGAAGGCAAGACCAACAAAGAGGCGTTCCGAGCCCTCAAGCGGCGCATCAGCGACGCCGTCTACCGGCAACTCGTCGCCGACACCGACCCGACCAAATAGCGGGCCCGGGAGGGCAACCAGGGGCGACTCTCTCGTCCTACGCGGCCGGCCTCACACCCTGACAGCCAGCTCTTCGGAACAGCCACTCCCGAACCCGACAAGACCCTAGAACCGACACCGGCGCGCGCGCCGAAGAGTGCTCCAACGCGCCCTCAAACCGGCTCAAAGAAGGGCTTGACAACAAAGAGGAATTCTGATTGGTCGATCGGCGTCGCCATTTGAGTCCACGTTCTTGAGCGGGCGTTATC
>JBKJLU010000247.1:0-9670 GCA_046596815.1 Acidimicrobiales bacterium
GCCGGTGCCGGCCTGCACGACTAGGTGACGTCCCTCGGAGATGGCCGATGCGACGGCTAACGCCATCTGGACCTGACCGCTCCTCGCCTCTCCGCCGCCGGGGAGCGCCGCGACCACTCGGGCGAGTGCCTGGGTGACCTCCGGAGACCGGACGGTCGCGCCCTCATCGTCGGCATCGTCGGGCTCGTCGCTCACGGTGCCGAAGCTATCGGCCGTCTACGACAACGTCCCGGGACCCTCGAAGGATCAGGCGGAACGCACGTGTGAGCCGAGGCGTTCGCTCGACGTCGAGGAGGCCGCAATGGCCGCGAAGTAGGCGGCCTTCCGGCGGGCCACGCGACCGGATGGCTGGGCCTGCTCGGGAACCTCGGTGGGGTCGAGCTGGCTGTTGATGCCGTCCTTCAGCAGGTCGAGGGCCTCGGCCCGCAGCTGGGAGACCCGAGACTCGCTCACGCCGAGTTCGGCACCGATGTCCTGCATCGACCGGTTCTCGAAGAAGTACCCCTTGACGACGACTTGCAGGCGGGGCGGGAGCGAGCGGATGGCGTCGACCAGGTAGGCGTTGCGCTCACGCTCGAGCAGCTCGAGTTCCGGGGTTCCGCCGTCGACGAGCAGGACGCCCTCGCCGTCGCCACTGACGAGCATCGAGTCGTAGTTGAGGACCGTGGCCCGGTGCAGATCGGCGGCGAGGCCCTGCACGATCGAGAGGGCGACGCCCATGGATTCCGCGAGTTCGCTCTGGCTGGGTATGCATCCGAGCTTGGCCGTCAACCGCTCGATCGCCAGTTCCATGTTGCGGGCCTTTGCCCGCACCGGCCGACTCGCCCAGTCATTGGCGCGGAGCTCGTCGAGTAGGGAGCCCTTGATCCGGGTGGCGGCGTAGCGGTGGAAGGGAACGCCGAGCGAGGGATCGAAGTTACGCGCCGCCTGCGCGAGGCCCATCATCCCGGCCGAGACGAGATCGTCGCGAGCTGCGTGGCGCGGCATCCGAGCGGACAACTCGGCGACGGCCCGACGGACGAGGGGGAGATGCTCCCGGACGAGGTCATCCTCGATCGCGGCCGAAGCCTCCGTACAACGCGTGTTGGTCACGGGGCCCATCGTGATGCTGATACCCGTCCGGCGGTAGAGCCCGATCGGGTCATTTCGGACACTCTGTCGGTCATGCACTGTGTGGTTAGTTTGGACTAGTTACTGCTCTGTCGGCGCGGATGAACGCGGCCATCGTCCTCGGGACCTCACGTCGTGCGTGGATCAGCCGATCGAGCAATCGTGCCCAATTCGACCCTGAACGAGTTGTCAGGGCTGTTGCTGCGCGAGCGGGACGTGCTCGATCAGCTCGCGCAGCGACTCGGGGAGGCGGCGTGCCGCGATGATGTCCAGGCCAACGGCCTGCTCGATTCGATCAGCGGCCTCGAACTGCATCGAGCGATCACCACTCGGGAAGTGGCCGTCGAGATGGGACTCGACGGCGAACCGACGCTGCAGGACTTGATCGAGAGCGCCCCGGGGGAGTGGGCATCGATGTTGGCCATGCACCGCCGGGCGTTACTGGCTTTGAGCGACCAGATCCAACAGCTCTTGCGTCCCGTGGTCATGCACAGCGAGGGCAATGTGGTGACGTTGCCCGCCCCGCGGCGGGCACTGCAGCGGTCGTTGCGGGATTTCCTGGCTTGAGGGCCAGAGTTCAGCTCTCGGCGTCGGCGGTGGCCTTCTCCGGTTCCTTGGCCTCGCCGGCTCGTGTGGCCTCGACGGCCACCGTGTCGGGATGCTTCGGGAGCTCGATCTCGACGGTGACGGTGCCGTGGTCCTCTTCCCACCGGATGACGTTGAGCACGGCGACGTACACGGTCAGGCGACCGAAGAAGAACAGCCAGGCGAGGATGGCGAAGACCACACCGATCGAGCCGTAGAGCGCCGACGAGGCTCCGATCGCCCGCGGCACGTAGATCGAGCCGAGCAGCTTCAGCACCTCGAGTCCGACAGCCCCGAGGACGGCACCCGGCGCCAGCGCTTTCCAGGGCACCTCGACGTTCAGCAAGGCTTTCATCGTCCACAACCAGAGGGCGAAGTTCACCCCGATACCGATCAGGATCGAGATCGGGGCGATCCAGGGGACCACGTTGAGCAGCGCCGTCAGCGCGAACGAGCCGACCAGGATCGCTACGGATCCGAACAGCCAGACCAGTCCGCTCAGCTTGTCCTTGAGGCCCCGCCCCTTCACCTGCCACACGTTGTCGAAGGCGTACTGAATGGCCGCGACCAGTCCGAGGCCCGACCACAGCAGTCCGGCCGTGCCGAAGCCGAACGCACCTCGACGGCTCTCTTTGGCCGTGGCGATCGCCCGCAGGACGAGGTTGGCGGCCTCGCCGGTGAGGCCGAGACGACCGATGACCTGGGCTGGCACATCGGCGTCGAGCGAGAGGAAACCGACGACCCCCACGGTCACCAACAACAGGGGAAAGATCGACGTGAAGGCGGCGAGCGTCACCGCAGCGGCGAGATAGCCCCCGTGCACCTCCGAGAATCGGTCCTGGACACGCACAGCCGTGGCGAACCACCGCCATCGGGCCACGAACGGCCCCAGGATTCGATCTTTCATGAAAACTGCCTACCCGCTGCGCGGCCGAGGCAAGCGGTCGGCTCGCGCTACCGTCGCCAACCGTGGTTCCTGCCGGCATCGACCCCTCGAACCTCCCGACCCATGTCGCTTGTGTCATGGACGGGAATGGGCGGTGGGCCACCCGTCAAGGGCTACCCCGTACAGAAGGGCACGCCGCAGGTGAGGAAGCGCTCTTCGACACGGTCGACGGGGCCATCGACGTCGGCCTGAAGGCGCTGACGGTCTACGCGTTCTCCACGGAGAACTGGCGCCGACCTGTCGACGAGGTGCGCTACCTCATGGGTTTCAACGAACGCATCCTGACCGATCGTCGCGACGAACTGCATGGACGCGGGGTGCGCATCGTGTTCGCGGGACGACGCGACTGGCGGGTACCGAAGCGGCTCGTGCGGCGCATGGACGAGGCCGTGGCGTTGACGGCGAAGAACAAGGTCATGACGCTCTGCATCGCCTTCAACTATGGCGGTCGGGCGGAGATCGTCGACGCGGTGCGGGCGTTGGTGGCGAGTGGTGTGCGGGCCGACAAGATCGACGAGAAGGCCATCCGCGCCCATCTCTACCAGCCCGACATTCCCGATCCCGATCTCGTCGTGCGCACCTCGGGGGAGTTCCGGATCTCGAACTTCCTCCTGTGGGAGCTGGCCTACAGCGAGTTGGTCTTCACCGACGTACTCTGGCCGGACTTTCGTCGCGAGGACCTTTTCGCGGCCATCCGTGAATACCAACGGCGCACCCGCCGCTTCGGCGGCGTCGACGGCGAGTAAGTCCCATTCCCCTCTACCGCGAGACCGGCGTGGTGTTGCGCACCATCCGGCTGGGCGAGGCGGATCGCATCGTCACGTTGCTCACCGAGGGACGAGGCAAGGTTCGAGCGGTCGCCAAGGGAGTGCGGAAGACGAAGAGCCGCTTCGGCAGTCGGCTCGAGCCCATCAGCCACGTGTCGTTGCAGCTGTACGAGGGGCGGGAACTCGACACGGTGACGCAGGCCGAGACGGTCGACCACTTCCGAACCATCCGTGAGGACCTCGAGCGCATGACCAGGGCGTCGGCGCTCTTGGAGGTGGCCGATCAGGTGGCGCAGGAAGGCGAGCCAAACGGGGCGCTCTACCGCATGCTCGTCGGCGCGTTGCGGTCTCTCGCCGCCCATTCGAGCCCGCTCCTCGTCACCGGGTTCTATTGGAAGCTGCTGTCCCTCGAGGGCTTCCATCCGATGCTCGAGTCCTGTGCAACGTGCGGAAACGACGGACCCTTCGTCGCCTTTGATCTCAACGAGGGTGGTGTGCTCTGCCGAACCTGCCGACGGGGCCAGCCGATCAGCGATGATGCGCTCTCGCTGATTCGGCGGGTGCTCGGAGGAAGCCTTGCGTCGGCGCTCGCCGAACCGCCGTCTCCCTTCACCGCCGAGGCCGAAGCGCTGGCGACCAGAGCGATGGAGCACCATCTGGAGCGACGGCTTCGTACAGCCAACCACGGACTCCTCGGCGACGCACCGCTCCCGACGCCGCCCGCTAAATGACGCCGCGGCGACCGCGTGCGCCAGTGAAGAAGCTCACGACGAACAGCACGAGGGCGATGATCAACAGCCACTTCAGTCCCTCGATGAAGAGTCCGAGGCCGCCGAAGATGAGTGCCAAGACGAGAAGTACAGCGACGAGTCCCATTGAAATTCTCCGTTCACGAGGGGTTGTAGGGCATGTACCCACGGCGCGAATTCGTGAACCTGCTTTTTCGGTCGTCCCTTAGGCTGCGCGCATGTCGGATGTCATGGATGCCGTGGTCAACCTCTGCAAGCGAAGGGGCTTCGTCTTCCCGTCGGCCGAGATCTACGGCGGGTTTCGTTCGGCCTACGACTACGGCCCGCTCGGCGTCCTCATGCTTCGCAACGTCAAGAACGCATGGTGGCGTTCGATGGTCCAGCTGCGCGACGACGTTGTCGGCCTTGACGCCTCGATCCTCTCGCCGCCGCAGATCTGGGAAGCGTCCGGTCACCTCGCCACCTTCACCGATCCGCTGGTCGACTGCCGCAACTGCAAGGAGCGGTTCCGGGCTGATCACCTCAAGAACCTCGACGTCTGTCCGTCGTGTGGCAACAAGGGCACCCTGACCGAGGCCCGCAACTTCAACTTGATGTTCAAGACGAACGTCGGACCTGTGGAGGACTCGGCTTCGGTCGCTTACCTTCGGCCCGAGACGGCACAGGGCATCTTCACCAACTTTAAGAACGTGCTCGAGACGTCGAGGAAGCGGCCGCCGTTCGGCATCGCCCAAATCGGGAAGTCGTTCCGCAACGAGATCACTCCCGGCAACTTCGTCTTCCGGACACGCGAGTTCGAGCAGATGGAGATGGAGTACTTCGTGCCGCCGGACGAGGGCCCGAAGTGGTTCGAGTACTGGGTCAACGAGCGGTTCAACTGGTATGTCGAACACGGCATCCCCGCGGAGAAGCTGCAGCTACGGCCGCACGACCCGGACGAGTTGTCGCACTATTCGTCGGGTACCAGCGACGTCGAGTTCGCCTTTCCCTTCGGCTGGGGCGAGCTCGAAGGCATCGCGCAGCGCACCGACTTCGACCTCAAGAAGCACAGTGAACACTCGGGGCAGTCGCTCGAGTACTTCGACCAGGCGACGAACGAGCGGTACACCCCCTATGTCATCGAACCGGCTGCCGGCGCCACGAGATCGATGATGGCCTTTCTCCTCGCCGGCTACACCGAGGACGAGGTCAACGGGGAGAAGCGCACGCTGCTCAAGCTTCATCCCCGGATCGCGCCCTACCAAGTCGCGGTGCTCCCGCTCTCGAAGAACGACCAGCTCGTTCCAGCCGCTCGAGAAGTGTTGTCGCTGTTGCAGCCGAACTGGATGTGCGACTACGACCAGACCCAGAACATCGGCCGCCGATACCGCCGCCAGGACGAGATCGGCACGCCGTTGTGCGTCACCGTCGATTTCGACACCCTCGACGACCGGGCAGTCACCATTCGCGACCGCGACACCCTCGAACAGGTGAGGGTGCCGATCGACGCGCTCGTCAGCGAGGTACGGACCCGCCTCGGCTTCTGATGCCTCGTTGCCGAACGCCATCCACAGGGCCGATGGAGTGCGCCCGACAGTGCGCCTGGTGGTCGGGGGGCTGAGGCTCAGCTACCCGAACTCAGACGGATCCCACGACCTCGAGAACCGTGCGTGACCGGCGATCGACCACCACGAACGAGGGCGTGCCCAAGCGCTTCCACGTGGAGAAGCCGTCGAGTCCGTAGCGTCGCTCGAGGTGCAGGGAGATCACGGTGCCATGGGCGACCACGGCCATGCGCCGACCTCGATGCACACGACGGAAGCTTTCGAGACCGGCTTCGAAACGCGCCGCTGCGGCGTCGCCGGATTCCTCACCGAACACGACGGTGGCCCGTTCGGTGAAGAGCCGCCGGATCGAGGCTTTGAAGAGACGTTCGTCGAGATAGCCGACCGTGCGTCGGCGGTGCTCGTGGAGGTCGTGCCCGGTCTGCCAGTCGACGTCCAATGTCTGGGCCAACAGTCGGCCGGTCTCGACCGACTTCGGCTCCGTGCTCGAGACGACGAGATCGATGCCGGCAGGACGAAGGCGCTCGGCCAGTCGAAGCGAGCCCTCGAGGCCATCGACCCCGAGGGTCCACTCGTCGGACGGGCGCGCCGGATCGACGTCGGGTCGCGCGTGCTTGACGAGCACAAGAAGGTCGGCGCGGGGAGCGGCCACGTCGGGACAATGGCACAACCAAGGCGGCTTTAGGCTCGGCCGCGTGACGTACGTCTACGCCTTCGACCACCCCCACGACGTCGAGCCGATGTCACGGAAAGCGCTGCTCGGAGGCAAGGGCGCAAACTTGGCCGAGATGTGCTCGGTCCTCGGCCTTCCGGTGCCGCCAGGCTTCACGATCACGACCGAGGCCTGTCGTACGTACCTCGAGCAGGGCTGGCCCGGTGGACTCGATGACGAACTCGCCGCCCATCTCGAGGGCCTCGAGGCGTCGTCAGGAAAGCGACTCGGCGATCCCGATGACCCGTTGTTGGTGAGTGTCCGATCTGGGGCCGCGTCGTCCATGCCAGGAATGATGGACACGGTGCTCAACCTCGGGCTCAACGACCGGTCTGTCGAAGGTCTGGCGCAACAGACGAACGACGAACGGTTCGCCTTCGACTCGTACCGCCGCTTCATCGCGCTCTATGCACGGGTCGTCCTCGACATCGACGGGCAGCCCTTCGAGCAGGCGCTCGACGAAGCGAAGGAACGCGATGGCGTCACTGCCGATTCGGCTATCTCGCCGTCGACCCTGCGGTGGCTCTGCCGTCGCTCCCTCGACGTGGTGCACGGTGCCATCGGATCCGGACTCGAGCAGGATCCGGCGCGGCAGCTGCGTGCGGCCGTCGAGGCGGTCTTCGCCAGCTGGAACGGCGCTCGCGCCTTCACCTACCGGAACCAGGAGGGCATCGATCACTCGCTCGGTACCGCCGTGAACGTGCAGGCGATGGTGTTCGGGAACAGGGATGACAACAGCGGCACCGGGGTCGGATTCACCCGCGACCCTTCGACGGGCGACCCGCGACCTGTCGTCGATTTCTTGGTGAATGCCCAGGGCGAGGATGTGGTCGCCGGCATTCGGAAAACCCAGGATCTTGACGCGCTGCGCGAGCGGTTCCCGCAGATTCACGTGGCACTGCTCGACGTGTTCGAACGACTCGAAGCCCACTATCGCGACATGTGCGACGTCGAGTTCACGATCGTGCAGGGTTCGTTGTACCTGCTGCAGACCCGGGTGGGAAAGCGCACACCGGTCGCCGGTCTCCGGATGGCCGTGGCCATGACCGAGATGCAGGGCGGCGATCGGAATCCCTGGTGTATCACTCGCGACGAGGCGATCCTGCGGGTGACGGCCGAGCACCTCGACGGCGTGCTGCACCCCCAGTTCGACGACACGCGCGGTGCCGTTCTCACGACGGGCTTGGGGGCATCGCCTGGCGCCGCCGTCGGACGGGTCTGCTTCTCAGCCGACGCCGCCGCCGATGCCGCTGATCGGGGCGAGCAGTCGATTCTCGTCCGGAGTGAGACGTCGCCTGAGGACGTGCACGGCATGTTGGCTGCGGAAGGGATTCTCACCGCGCGGGGCGGGTTGGTCTCCCACGCCGCGGTCGTGGCCAGGGGATGGGGCAAGCCGGCCGTAGTCGGAGCCGAGGCTCTCGACGTCAGCGCCCACTCGTTTTCGGTGACGGGCGCCGACGGTGTCGTCGTGGTCGTGCACGAGGGGGACGTGATCTCCATCGACGGCTCGACCGGACAGGTCGTCCTCGGAGAGGTGGCCGTCTCGATGGCCGGGCCACCGGCAGAGTTCGCCACCCTCCTCTCCTGGGCCGACGACGTGCGGGGTGAGGCCTTCGGGGTCCGCGCCAACGCCGACACGGGGGCGGACGCGATCGTTGCGCGGAACTTTGGAGCAGAGGGGATCGGGTTGTGCCGGACCGAGCACATGTTCCTGGCCGACGACCGCCTTCCTGTGGTCCGGAGGATGATCCTGGCCGGCAATCCAGAGGAGGAGAGCGCCGCGCTCGAGGAGCTACGGGTCGTGCAGAAGAACGACTTCGAAGCGATCCTCGAGGCGATGGACGGCTTGCCCGTGACGGTGCGACTTCTCGACCCTCCACTCCACGAGTTCCTCCCGGACATCGAGGAGCTGGCAGTGCGCGCCGCTGGGGATGGCCTGTCGCCCGAGGAGGTTGATCTGTTGGCGGCTGCCCGGTCGTGGCGGGAGACCAACCCGATGCTGGGAACGCGTGGGGTCCGCCTGGCCGTCCTGAAACCCGGTCTGTACGCGATGCAGGTGCGGGCGCTGATCGAGGCCACCATCGATCGCCACCGCGCTGGGGGAGACCCGATCGTCGAGGTGATGATCCCGTTGACCGTCTCGGGTGCGGAGATGGAGCTGGCCCGCTCGTGGGTGCTCGATGCCCTCGCCGATACCGCAGCGACGGGGGAACTCGACGTCGAGGTCGACGTCGCCATCGGCACGATGATCGAGACGCCGCGCGCGGCGCTGTGCGCAGAAGAGATCGCGCAGCACGCCGATTTCTTCAGTTTCGGCACGAACGACCTGACCCAGATGACGTTCGGCTTCTCGCGTGACGACGTCGAGGGTCGGCTCATGTCGGCGTACCTCGAGCAGGGCCTGCTGGTCCGCAATCCGTTCGAGACCATCGACGTCGATGGTGTCGGCCAACTCGTCCGCCAGGCCGCGGCGGCCGGTCGATCGGCACGGCCCGACCTGAAGATCGGAGTGTGCGGGGAGCACGGAGGCGACCCGGCATCGATCGCCTTCTTCCACGCCGCCGGCCTCGACTACGTGTCGTGCTCGCCCTTCCGAGTGCCGATCGCCCGACTGGCGGCGGCGCAAGCGATACTTCGCTCCCGGATGGCCAAGACTCCCGGATAACTTGAGCCATGTTCGATTTGGCGGGGGCCGCGGTGGAAGCCGCACTTGCTGCAGGCGCGACCTATGCAGACGTGCGGGTCATGGTCATGAGGACCGAGGGAATGACAGCGCGAAACGGGGTCATCGAAGGCTTGCGCCAGTCGGAGTCGGCGGGACTTGGTGTGCGCGCCCTCATCGGCTCTTCGTGGGGCTTCTTCGCCACACCAGTGCTCGATCGAGTGTCGGCCACCGCTGCAGGGGAAGAGGCCGCGGCGATCGCCAGGGCGTCGACCATGGTGAGCGGTCCGGCCACACGGATGGCGGCCGATCCCGGCGGCGCCACCGAAGCCCACTGGCAATCGACCTGGATCGAGCATCCCATCGACGACGTCGGTCTCTCGGAAAAGGGTGACCTGCTCGTCGAGGTCACGAAGCGCATCAACGACGCAGGGGTGGCGCTGGCCGACGCCAGCTACGCCATCTGGGACACGGAGAAGTGGCTTGTCTCGAGCGAAGGTCACCGCATCAGCCAACGCATCGTCGAGTGCGGCGCCGGCATGAGCGCAACCGCCATCGGCGACGGCGAGACGCAGCGCCGCAGCTATCCCGGGAT
>JBKJLU010000372.1:0-13838 GCA_046596815.1 Acidimicrobiales bacterium
CGGCGAATTCGCCGGGGTCCTGGCCTCGATGGTGGCGACCGAGCCGAGCGTGGTCGTGCCGGGGGCGACCCCTTCGTTCCGCGTCCAGTGCTTCGGTCCGCTCGAGGTCGTCGTCGACGGCGTCGCCCTCGACCTCTCCGTCATCACGCCCCGGGTCCGTTCGCTCTTGCGCGTCCTCGCGCTCCACGCCGGCCAGCCGGTGCATCGAGACCGGCTGGTCGACTGGCTGTGGCCGGGAGAGGGCGATCTCCGGGTGGGAATGCGAAATCTCCAGGTGGCGGTGTCGTCGCTTCGCCAGCTGCTCGAGCCCGGCGTGGCCAGAGGCTCAGCCGCCATCGTCGTGCGGGAAGCCGACACCTATCGCCTTCATCTCGAGCAGGCGGAGATCGATCTCCTGGAGTTCGACGATCTGGTCGCCGTGGGCCGCCACGCCCGCGCCGCCGGTGAGGCCGACGCCGCCATCGATGCCCTCGATGCCGCGCTGCAGCTCTACCGCGGCGAGCTCCTGGCCGACGAGGGCGCGGCCGAGTGGCTGGCCGGCGAGCGAGATCGTCTCCAGGTCGCGGCTGGTGACGCGTCGCAACTGCGGGCCGAGCTGCTGCTGGCCGGCGGGCGGGTCACCGAAGCTGCGGCCGAAGCCGAACGGGGACTGCGGCTCGATCAATGCCGCGACGCGCTGTGGCGGCTGTTGATCACTGCCGGCGAGCAGGCCGGCGACCGGGCGCTGGTCGCCCGAAATCAAGAGCGCTACGCCGCCGTGCTGCGCGAACTCGGCGTCTGAGCCACGGCATCGCGGCCCCGCCGCGGCCGTCTACCCCTTCTTCTTGAACTCGATCTCGGCGATGGCAGTGTCGAGCCCGGCTCGGCCCTTGTAGACCGACGACACCACGACGTCGACCTTGGTGACGCCCGCTGCGCCCTTCAGGGAGAAGCTCTGGCTCTTGCGAAACTCGTCTTCGAGGGTGACGTCGGCGCTGCCTCCGTTGTCGAAGACCAGATGCAACTCCTTGGGGCGCGGCTGGTTCAGATAGTTCTCGGGGCTGTCGGTCGAGCCGGCCGTGATCAACACCTTGGTCAGGTCGGAAGCAGCTTCGAACGTGAAGCTGATGGTCTGGCCGACACCGTCGCCCTCGGCCGCCTCGGCCCAAAAGCTGTTGAGCACGAGGTCGTTGGCGAAGTCGGGTTCGTGACCGGGCACGGCGGAGGTGGCGGTGACAGCGACGGCGTTGACCGTCTTGAACTTGGGATTGATCGAGCTCTGGACGCTCGTGAAGCCGCCCTTGACCTTCTTGAACACTTCTCCCCGAAGGTTGGGCATGGCGACGTTCACGCCAACGAGGCTCAAGAGCGCGATCGCCATGAAGATGAACCGGACCTTGGCCATGAGGCGTTGCGTCTTGTATTTGGCCTCGTTCGCTTTCGCACGCGAGCCCTTCCCGCCCTTCGCCTCCTTCGAGACCTTCCCGCCCTTCTTGCCGGAGAAGAGCGTCTTCCACCACGGCAACTTCTTGGCGGGCACCGACTTGGCCAGGGAGTTCCCGCACTTGCGACAGAACTTGCGGGTGGGATCGTTGCCCTCGTTGCACTGGTCGCACACCAGGTCGCCGACATTGAGGACCCGTTCCTGCGGCTTGGCCTTCGGCTCGGGCCGGGGCGGGGCTTTCACCGCCGTCGGCTGCTGCGCCACCGGTCGCTGCGCGGCGGCGGTCGGGGTCATGGCCGCCGACGCACTCGGGGTGAACACGGCGGCTGCAGGCGGCGGCGTCTCGGCCGCGACCGGCGGGGCGACGGCCTTGGGTCGGGCGAGCAACGCCGCCGCTCGACGGCGCGCCTCCTCTTCTTCTTTGGCCCTGGCCTCGGCCGCGATGCGCGCCCTGGTCTCGTCTTCGGCCCGCAGGCGGGCCTCCTCCTGCTCGCGCGACCGGGCCTCGGCTTCGGCCTTTGCCTTGGCTTCCTCTTCGCCTCGGTGACGGGCCTCGTCCTCGGCGCGTCGCCGGGCCTCGATCTCCTCGCGTTCCTTGGCCTCGGCGTCGGCGCGGGCACGAGCTTGGCTCTCGGCTTGCGCCCGAGCGGCCTCCTCGGCGCGACGTGCGGCGGCCAAGGCGTCGGCGGCTTGCTGGGCCTCGGCCACCTGGCGGGAGGCCTCGGCTTCGGCCGCCTCTTGGGCGGCCGCATCGAGCGCTTCGCGGTCGGCCGCTGCCTGGGCTCGACGGGCCGACTCCTGGGCGGCGGCCACCTGGGCTTCGGCCGCGGCGACGGCGGCCGATTCCTCTTCGGCGCGGCGGGAGGCCTCGGCTTCGGCTTCCCGCCGTCGCTCGGCTTCGGCCGTCGCCCGGGCTTCGTCCTCGACCCGACGGCGGGCTTCCTCTTCGGCGCGACGGGCCGCCGCCGCTTCCTCCGCCGCCTTGGCCTTGGCCTCGTCACCGGCCCGACGCGCCGCTTCGGCGGCGGCGTCGGCCTTGCGTTGGTCTTCGGCCCGTTGCCGCGCTTCGACCTCGGCTTGCGCGGCGCGTCGTGCAGCTTCGGCCGCTTCGCCTTCGAGCCGTGACTGCTCGGCCGCAGCCGCTGCAGCGGCTGCGACCTCTTCGTCGGTGGGACCGGTCGGCACCTCCTCGATCGCAGGAGCCTCTTCGCCGTTCGGGTGGTCGTCGATGCCGACGGCGGCCTTGACCCGATCGACCAATCCGACGCGGGCGGCGGCCTCGGGTTCGGCTTCGACTTCGACGACAGCCGCGACCGGTGCTTCGACCCGCTCGCCCACCCATTCAAGGAACTTGCCGCACGAGCCGCAGAACTCATCGTCGTTCTCGTTGTGGTTCCCGCAGTTGGTACAGACGATCACGCCGGCACCACCTCGACGGTCGTGACGATGTGGGCCGGGAGTGTCTGGCGCAACAGGCGGTCGACGCGGTCGGCTTCGACGGTGACGCCTTCGGGTACCCGCAGTCGAACGGTGAGGGTGGCGGCGTCACTGCCGGGAACCTCGCCCCCCGGCGTCGACGAGAACGAGGCGGCGCCGCTCTCCTCGATCTCGGGGCGAACGCCGGTGTAGATCTCGAGGAGGTCGGCGATGCCGCGCGCCGTGCCCGCCCAGGTGTGCAGGGTGACGGCGTTGGCGACCAAAGCCCGCTTGCGCTCTTCGGGGAGATCCTCCTCGATGGGCATACCGACCCACTCCGACAGCCAGGTCAGGAAATCGTCAGGGGCGAGCCACGGGTCGACATACGCCTCGATGGCGTCGAGGGTCACGAAGATCGGCGCCAACACCTCATCGAGGGCCGACGTGAACCGCTGGGTGAAGTCGTCGTCGTGGAACAGTCCCGGCAGCTCGAGCCCGATCGGATGGGGGGACTCAAGACCCTCGATCAACGCCCGCATGTGTCGTCTCCTCCGCCGCTCGACCGACCGCAGACTACTGGCATCATGTGCGGCGAACTTGCACCTGGTGGTCCCACGAGAACACAAGTGCGTTGGGCTCGGGCGTGATCAGCGGCTGCTGTCCCTCCCGCTTGTTCTCGAGCGGGAGCGCCGGGTAGAGACGCACGTCCTCGACGGCTTCGACCCCGGCGACGGAGTTGAGGATGCTGTAGGCCTCGCCGGGAGTCACCGCCCTTCCGAAGGGCCATCCCGTCCCGTCGGGTCCGCCACGCAACGGATGGAAGTAGGTGTACAGCGCCTCGAGCGCAGACTGCTCGAGCTTGCGTACGTCGTAGCGGGGCTTGGCCCGCATGCGGGCGATGATGCTGATGGGGACGTACGCCGCCGACTCGACGACGACGCGGGTCCCGACGACCCGGCGCTCGTCGAGGTAGTCGCGGACCTGCTCGAGGAGTTCGTCGGACGGGGCGAGATCACCGAAGTCGATGCTGCCGTTCGGGCCGTCCTCGATCTGGGGGACGACCAGAACCCGGACCCCCCCACCGGCGACGTCGTCGGTGCCGGCGGGAACGCACCGGGCTCGACCGACGCGCCCGCTGGCATTGACGGCCAGATGCTCGAAGTCGTCACGCGTGACGGCGCGGTGCCGGGTCTGCAGGACGAGGGGTCCGCGCAACTTGGCGTTCTCGATGGTCTCCCCGTCGGCCCCGCCCAGCGCCGCACGGGCATTGCTGACGGCGGTGATGTACGGCACCTGGTTGCGGAGTTCGGTGATCGCTCCGGTCGAGACGTTTCCTTCGCGACCACCGCCCGTCCGGTACTCGCGAATGCGGATGGCGCCGCCCTTCTCCGGCACCTTGCCGAAGTGGCGGAGGGATCCGTCGGGCTCGCGCACGGCCGGGCCGAACACGATCTCGCCGGTGGCCTCCTCGATCATCACGTGCTGGTCGGTGGGTCCACTGAGGGCGAACGTCTCGACTTGGGCCCACTCCTGCCAACCCTCGAGGGTGGAGACATCGACCGTGTAGCCGCCTTCGATCGGCACGACGGGCCGATGCTGCAATCGGAACCGTTGCCCGGGCACCGCCTCGGAGACGCCGCAGATCTCGTCGCGGATGACATCGGCGTTGACGGCCTCGACCGATGCGCCGCTGGTGTACGCCCGTACGGCGTGGATGCGGGGTGAGGCGCTGTACGCCGGCTGCCACTCCGCGTTCTGGATGATGCGGCACCGCACCCAGCCGCCGGCGAGGCGGAGGATGCCGGCATGGGCCGCGTGATCCTTCGGAAGGTGGAGGACGATGTCGCCGTTGCGGTTCAGTCCGCCGGTCTCGTCGCGCTCGATCTCACAGGCCTCCCAGCCCGATCCGACCCAGGCCTCCCACGCCACCGGTGGATAGCGGGGATCGACGCCGACACCCTCGATCTCGCACTCGAGAGCGATGGTGACGGCGTGGCTGGGAACGGCTTTCGACAGCGCCACGTAGAAGCAATCGCCGACGTTGGGCACCCGGCCGAAGGCGTAGAACGGCGCCCCGTTGTCGAGGGTGTCGGTGTGGTTGACCTGAAGGTTCTCGATCTCGGTGGCGACGAACGTGCGGGTACACGGCTGGATGGCCAGCGTCTCGGTCGTCGTGAAGGCGATGCCCTCGACCTCGGTGCGGGGTGTCGAAACCTGCACGCCGCTCGGCACCACCACCTCCTGATCGAGCTCGGCCGACAGCCAGAAGGTGATGTCGGTGCGAGCAGCCATGGGCGGTCGCAGTGACATACCGAGCAATTCGAGAAACTTGATGTAGGTCTTCTCGGGCACGCGATTGAGACGCCACACCAACTGGTCGACCATGTAGGCGAAGGTCTCGATGAGGGTGACACCCGGATCGGAGACGTTGTGATCGGTCCACTCGGGACAGCGCTGCTGCACCATACGTTTGGCTTCGTCGACAAGACCCTGAAAGGTCCGGTCGTCGAGTTGGGGCGCCGGTAAAGACACGGGGATTACTCCTCGGAGGGGATCGTGTAGAAGGGGAAGACGAGGTTTCGGGGGTCGTTGCCGCCCTTGACCGTGTAGGTGATGCCGACGTACATCAGCGCCGTGTTCTGGTTGTCGTAGCTGATGGTCACGTCCTCGACGTCGACTCGCGGTTCCCATCGGTTCAGGGAACGCCGCACCTCGTCGGCGGCCAGTCCGGCGGTCGTGGAATTGGCGGGGGCGAAGATCAGGTCATGGATGCCGCACCCGAACTCGGGGCGCATGGGTCGTTCCCCCTTGGCCGTGCCGAGGATGAGGCGCATGGCCTCCCGCAATTCCTGGTCGTCGCCGACGGTCGCCAGCGCGCCGCTGGCGGTCGTGCGAAGGGGGAACGAGATCCCCCTGCCGATGAACTCCTCTGCCATGGTCCGCGTTCCTCTAGTTGATCTTCACGAGGCCGCCGGTGATGTTGGTCATCGCCTGGCCCTTGACGTCGACGGTGGCTCCCTTGATCTCGGCGCTGGCCGTCCCTTCGACGCTGGCTTTGGCGGAGGCCTTCACGTTGACGTTGATGCCCTTGACGTCGACGTTCTGGGTGGCGTCGAGCTTGATGTTGCCGGTCGCTTTGAGGGTGATGTCCTTCATCGCTTCGATGGTGACGCCCCCGCTCTTCGACTTGATGGTGATGTCGCCGTCGGCGGTGACCGTGATCACCGCGCTCGACTTCTTGGCCTCCATCGAGAGCGCACCCGACTTGTCGTCGAGCTTCAGCACGATGTCCTTCGACGCCGTGACCAGTTCGACGCCGGGCTTGTCGCTGGAGTCGTCGAACGTGAGGATGTGACCGGTACTCGAGCGGAAGACCTTCTGCGGTGTCCTGCCGCTCTTGACCGCCTGGGCCTTGGGGATCGGGGGCTTGTCGATCGAGTTGTAGACGCCGCCGAGCACGTAGCCCCGACGAACGTCACCGTGCTCGAAGGCCACCAGCACCTCGTCGTCGACTTCGGGAATCACATACAGGCCTTTGCCGGATGCGCCGCCACCTGCCATCACCACGCGCAACCAATCCGACCCGAATCGTGAGCCACCGGCCTTGGGCATCCACGGGAACTCGACTTTGACCCTGCCCAGGTCCTCCGGGTCGTCGGTGTCGGTCACGATGGCTGGCGCGACGCCCCCCATCCGTCCTCCCAGTCCCGAGGCGGGACCGGCGTCGGAAGCGTCGGCCAGGAGGCTCGTGATCGAGGTGTCGCCGGCGGTGTTGCAGGCGAATTCCGTGACGAAAGCGGTCTGCTGGTCCCAGCGGTGGCGCACCATGCTGAGTCGGTAAGGGCCGTTGAACGTGGGGTTGATTCCCTTGATCGTGACGATCCCGCCCGGAACCAAATTCTCGTTGCCGTCGCACGAACCTTCGAGCTGACGAGAACCGGTGAGCGTCCGATCGAAGGCCGCTTGGGCTCCCGCTTCGGCTGTTGCCTGATCCATGGCCAAACGAGGCACGCTCGTCTTCGCCTGCCCCAAGATCCGATTTCCGTTGTCGGTCTTCTGATCGCCGACGATCACACGCGTCGCCGCCCCGGTGCCGATGATTTCCTTCTTCTTCACGGGATCCCAGTCGGTGTACTCCACTTTCGAGAGCCACGACTCGGCCGTGATCCGGAAGCTGTAGCTCTCGAGGTTGTTGCCGAATTCGAGCTCCCCCACGTCGGTGTTCAGGGCGTGCAGGGGCTTGCAAGAGACAGTGGTCCCGTCGCGCACCGACACATGACCGACCTCCCGAAGCAACTGCTCGAGGTAATCGCCATCAGAGACCGCGTTCTGGGCCAGATACTTCGCCGCGCCCCTGGTGGCGGTGAGCGAAGTGCTGAGGCCGCTGCTCCGAAAGAGCTGGGACATCACGTCACTGTGCGTCATGTCCAGGAAGACCCGGCTGTTGACCCCTCGGTAGAGCCGCTGGCGCTTGTCGTAGGCCCGGATGACGAAGCTGCTCGCACCGGTCCGGCCCACCAGCTCGACGCTGTTGACGTCGCCGGTGAAGAGCGCGGTCGCTTGGGTCCCCGGCCGTTCGACGGCGAGGTCGAGGAGATCCCCCGGATTCACGGTCGGAAGCGGATTCGCGGTTGAGACTTCGGGTGCATGCACCGTGATGACACAGAGGTCGGGACGGGTGAAGGTGCTCTCGAACTCGACGCTTTGGATCTGGTTGGTAATGGTGGCCACTTCCGCGCCGTTGACTTTGACCTTGAAGGCGACGACGCCCAGCGACTCCTGGGTCGGTGTGGAGGTCGGCATCAGGAGGCCGGGGGTACGAGCAGGGACACGCCCGGATACAGGCGCATCGGGTCGTCGATGACGGGGTTGGCGTCGGCGATCTTGCGCCAGTTGGCGGCCGTTCCGTACTCGTCGAAGGCGATCGAGGCGAGGGTGTCGCCGGCCAGCACCGTGTGCGCCCGGGAGCCCGGCTCACCACCCGACGAGGGGTTGGTTCCCTTCGCCGGCTCGGCGAACTCCTTGAGGGTCAACGTGACCGCGCCCCGCACCGGGTTCCCGTTGTGGCGGAACAACGTGTACTTCACCGCCAACGACGCGATGTAGCCGGAGAACTTGATCTTTTGCCCCCACGTGAAATCGACGTGGGGCGCCGTCGGCTTCGCCTTCGACTTCGAGTCGGCGGTCGGGTTCACGAAGCCGATGAGTTTCTGTACGTCGGGGGAGATGTCGCCCTCGGCCTTGTCCGACTGGTCGAGGAACATCTCGACCTGGATCGACGATGCGATCGGGCCGTTGTACTCGGCCTGGAGGAGACCGCCCTTGTTCGACTTGTCTGACCAGTTGGCGCCGACGTTGATGCTGAAATCTTTGGGGTTGTACTGGAAGTCCTTGTTCCACAGCACCTTGCCACCGGGACCCTGCCGGACGGTCAGGTGGGCCTTGGTCCACGTCTCCTGCACCGGCATCTCAGCGAGCCTTGTTCGCCGCGGGTGTGAGGAAGCCGTGGAAGGCGAGTTCGAGCGTTTCGGTGGCCACCTTGGGGCTCTCGACATTGAACGACGGTCCGGTCCAGCGAACCGGCACGACCTCTTGCAGGCTCCACTCGGCGATGATCTTGTTCTTCGGTCCGCCCACCGCCTGGATCACGGCCGTCTGCATCGTCGGCCGGATCTTGGCGACGTTCATGAACCACACGGCGACGGTGCCGCTGTCCTGATTGATGGGACGGCTGAGCTTGACGTTGCTGTACTTGAGTCGCGTCGGGAGCTGATGGACGAAGTAGTTGTTGCCCCCCTCCTCGCGTTGTTCGATCGAGGTCTCCATGCCGAGGCCCTCGAAGCTGCTCCACCAACCGATGGCCTTGGTGTCGAGACTCAGGTGGAAGCGCACCGCGATGGCGGGGTCGGACTCGTTGGCATTCGAGCCCATGCTCGCGGAGGCGGATGTCGACGCCGTCGGAGTGGCGGGCCTGAGGGGCATGAGTGCCATGGAGCGTCCTTTCGACTACGTGGGCCGGTTGGCCCGATTGCGGGCCTCGAGCTGGCGGCGAATGTCCGACTCGAGTTGCGAACGGATGTGGGGGTAGAGCTTGCGGGCTTGATCGGCCAAGCCTTCGGTCTGTTCCTGGATGGAAGCTGCGGGTGGTGATGCAGCCGGGGCGGGCTCTCCCAGCGACTGTTGCGCGCGGACCTCCATGGCCTCGCCGGAGGTGCCTTCGGAACGCTGCACGACGATCTCCCGCTGGACGGAGGGTTCGGCACCGACGGGAACATGGGGATAGCGAATGCTGCCGTCGGGGCCCCGTTCGGCGAGCCCGGCGGAGACGGCGACGTCGGTTGCCGACGGAATGGCCGCCGCCGGGGTGTGGAGAGGCATGGCGGACGCTCTGGAACTGTTCGATCCCGCCGACGCGGAGGGCGGCGTTGTCCCCGCCGACCGCTGCAGCGTGAAACCACCGCTCGTATCAGTCAGTGCATTCGGCGCATCGGGACTCGAGTCCGATGCCGCGTCGGTGAATGGCTGGCCTTGACGCGACGCCAGCAGCGTGTCGGCGGTGATCATGTCCGGCAGATCGGACTCTGGTGCGGGAGAGCGGGGGAAGACGCTCGGGCCACTCGTCGCCGTTGCCGGTGATCCTCCGGGACGGGCGAGGGTCGCGGGCAGGCCTGATGAGCCCGACGAGCGCGACGAGTGCGATGAGCGCGCCGATTCCGACGAGCGCGCCGGGCCCGACGAGCCTGACGAGCCGAGGGCGCCGGCCAAGGTCGTCGCCGCCGTGGCCGAGGGCGCAGCAGCTGCCGCCGCCATCCTCTGGGCGACGGATGTCGTCGACGGAGCGAGGGGTGACAGCGAGGCGAGGTTCGCACCGGCACCGATCGGTCGCGACGCTGCCAGCGTCATCGGTGCCTGGCGTTGCACGGTCGACATGGAGGCCCCGGGCGAAACGTCGGACGGGGCGCTGGACGACGCCATCGACGTTCGTCCTGCGGGTGCGTCGAGACGCTCTTGCCAATCTGCGGGAGCCAGTGGAAGGGTGCCCGCAGGCGAGCCGATCTGGGCGCGTGTGGTCTCGCCCGTCGACGACAAAGGTGCCGGAGACGACGACGGAGCCAGGAGGCCGAGCGTCGACACGGTGACTTCGTCGACGTTGGCGTTCATCTCGTCGTCGACGTTCGTCTCGTTGCCGGCGTTCGTCTCGTTGCCCGCGTCCGTCTCGGGGTCGGCGTCCGCCTGGTCCCCGTCGTGAGCGGTCGTGGTCGTCGGAGCCGACATCGCAGGATCGGCGAGGCGAGACACGGGGACGGGGTCGGAGCCAACGGCGGCCGGCGCCGCGGAACGAGGAGCGACCAAGGGGAGTGGCGACGCCGCCCCGAGCGCGGTCTCCAACGTCTCGACGTCGGGCCCGGCCGAGGAGGGCGACGGGTCCGCCACCAGACGTTGGCCGGTGAGCGGGGCGTCACTGTCGAAACGGTCGCGACTCTCGAGCGCCGCCGTTCCCGGCTCGTCCTCCCCGAGAAGTGGTGCTGCCGGCGCGCCGGCCGATGGGGCGAGGAGGTGGGGTGCGATCTCGATGGGGCGAGCGCCCGACGTCCTGCGCTGCAGGGTGCGCGGCTGGATGGGTGGGGCCAGATCCGCCGGCCGGCTGGTCAACAACTCGGTGCCGGAAGCGTCGCCGACAGGATCGAGGGCGGAGAGGTCGAAGCCGCCGACGCGAAGGTCAGGCGTCGCCTGCGAGATCGGCGCGGCCACGCCCGTCGGTGCGGATGCTGGTGCCGATGCGGACCCCGTCATTTCGGAAGTGGAGGGAGAGAACGCCGACGCTGGTGCGGGCACGCTCGTGGACACCGTCGCCCGGGAAGCCGGCGCCTCGATCACACGGGCCACGGGCACGTCCCGGCCGGCCGTGACCGGCGAGGCGAGGGGGAGGGGGTTCGAAGCCGAGCGACTCACCGCTGGTTCGGGCAACCTCGAAATCGGGAGGGCCTCGGCGGCCACGGACGGGAGCGGACGAGCCAGCGGGGCGAGTTCCTCTTCGTGGGTTGGGGGGTGGGGGGTGCGCAGGGTGAAGGCGTCCGTTGCCGACGACGACGACGAGCGGGCTCCTGTGTACAGCGCGAGTCCGCTCACCGTGCCGCTCGGCGCATCGGCCGACACGGCATGGCCGAGCGACCCGCTGACCGCCGGACTGTGGTGGCTGGTGAGGATTTCGGGCAGGGTCTGCACCCGGAAGGTCGGCTGGATCGGCCCGGTGGTGGCCATCGGCGGCATCGCCATCCAGTCGCCGACGGACGGACGTTCCTGGCGGATCACGTCGGTGCCGTCGTGCTCGGTCGCCACCGGCCCGGGCGCCTCGACCCCTTCGTCTTGCTTGTTGCGGCGGAACCAGGCCATCTCAGAGGTCCTGCTCGGCGAGCTCGTTCAGGCGCTCGTTGATCTTGGCGATCTCGCGGACGAACTGCCGACGTCGGAAGTGCTCGAGTTCGACGATCTCGCGATGGTCCCAGTGGAAGTGGTAAGCGACGTACGCAATCTCCTCGAACAGCTGGGGGACGGCGTACGTCACGATCCCCCCTGGCGACCACCGGCCACATCGACCGTGAATTCGTGTTGGCAGTTGGGGCAGGCGACCGCGGCGCGGGTGTGCCCCTCCTGGTTGATCCGCCGATACAGGTCCTGCAGGAAAGCCAGGTCGGCGGCGAAGAGATCCTCGATGACACCGACGTCGACCTCGTCATCGTCGAGGGTGCCGAGGCGGCTGATGACCCGGGCCAACAACACCACGGTGAGATACGCCGGACGGGCGGCGACCCGATGATCCGAGAGGGGCTCGAGTTCGTCGCGAGCGGTGGCCATGCGCATGATGCCGCGCTTGTGCAGGGTGCCCCGCCGGTCGAGGTAGCCGCGCGGGAGCTCGAACGAGTATTCGGTGCGGAGGAGGGGCGCCGGCGTAGCCGCCGGCGCCCCCATCTCCGTCTCCTGTTCTTCGTCCACGGGCGCTGCGGGCGCCCCAGGGATCACCCGGCGCATGGTTCCCCCGCCAACTGCTGGTGCGGGGAGGAGAACATCACTCGACGATGATGTCCTCGCCCTGCAGGGTGACCTTCTCATCCAGGGCGTTGGTGGCACCGGCTGTCACTTGCGTGATCTCCACGGAGCTCGGCTGGCAGTTCCGGATCGTGTAGGTCTTGATCGGAGCTTCCTTGCCAGGCGTCAGGATCTTCACGACGACGTCCTTGCGCATCACGACGCCGTCTTTGGTGTCCTTCATCCACTTGTCGAAGAACGGGTTGTTGGTGAGGGGCCGGGTGATGGTGACGCTCACCGGCTTTTCGCGGCCCGGGATCTTCTTGACCACGTACTTGCCCGTCATGGTCTGGGTCTTGACCTCGATCATGTCGAACTCCTTCTTCAGGCCGCTCACCTCCTTCACGTTCATCGCTTCTCCGCCGATCTCGACCATGAAGGCGTTCGCCACCAAGGCGTCGAATCCGCCCAAATCCCATGCACTCATAACTTGTCCTTGTCGTCGTTCGTTCTAGTGAGTTCTCTGGACCGGATTACTCGGAGACCAGCGAGACGCCGCCCTCGAGCTGCTGCAGACGGAAGATCACGAACTCGGCCGGCTTCACCGGAGCCACGCCGATCTCGCACACGACCTGGCCGAGCGAGATGCCCTCGGCCGGGTTGGTCTCGTCGTCACAGCGCACGTAGAACGCATCTTCGGGCGAGTTGCCGAAGAGCGCACCCTTGCGCCATTCCATGACGAGGAAGCCGGCGATGGTGCGGCGGATCTTGCCCCAGAGTGCGTGGTCGTTGGGCTCGAAGACGACCCAGTCGGTGTTCACCTGGATCGACTTCTCCAGGTAGTTGAACAGGCGACGGACGTTGATGTACTTCCACGCCGGATCGCTCGACAGGGTGCGGGCACCCCACACGCGGATGCCGCGTCCGGGGAAGGCACGGATGCAGTTGATGCCCTCAGGGTTGAGCAGATCCTGCTCGTTCTTGGTGATGTTGATCTCGAGGCTCACCGCACCGCGGATGGTGTCGTTGGCCGGTGCCTTGTGGACGCCACGCTCGTTGTCGGTGCGCGACCACAGTCCGGCGAGGTGACCCGACGGGGGCACGAAGATGTTCTGACCCGACAGGGGGTCGAGCACCTTGATGCGGGGCCAGTAGAGGGCGGCGAACTTCGAGTCGTAGCCGGCCTTGTCGACCCGCCACTCCTTGATCTGTTGGGCGTTCATGCCAGGGGGAGGATCGAGGATGGCCATGCGGTCACCCATGAGTTCGCAGTGGCTGATCATGGCCAACTGCACGGCCTGAAAGCCCTCGCCGTCGATGTGACCCTGCTCCCAGGCAGCCGTGAGGTCGGGAACGGCCAGCATCGTGACTTCTTCGACGGCCTCGAGGGCCCCGAAACCGGTGCGGTTGGCGACGTCACCGACGTAGTCGGCGGCCTCCACGCGGGCCGGTGCGGCCGAGGCATTTCCGCCGGCGAGGCCGACGTTGCCCTTGGACGGACGCTCGATGGCGCCGGAGGATGTGGCCTCTTCGAGGCGGATCAGCTTCGAGGTCGCGTTGACGACTTGGACGGCGTTCTGCTTGCCCTTCTTCGTCGACACATCGGGGAAGGTCTCTTCGGCCTTGTTGCCCTTCTTGACGACGATGGTGAAGGTGTCATCGGGAGCGCCTTCGCCCTCGGGATGCTGGATCTCGATGTTCAGATCGTTGCCGGCGGCACCGGCCTCGAGGGCGTTCATCTTGTAAGGCGACGGCTTGCCGTCGCCGGCACCGAGTTCACCGCGAGCGGACGGCTGGGCGCCGTCACCGTCGCTACCGACGCGCACGATGTAGGCGATACCACCGCCGTTCTGGAAGTAGCCGTACACCGCGTGAGCGAGGTACGAGCCCTCCACGAACTCACCGAACGTCGTGACGAACTGGGTCCAGTTCGTGACGAGCGTGGGCTCGTTGAAGGGGCCTCGCTGCGCGA
>JBKJLU010000389.1:0-5508 GCA_046596815.1 Acidimicrobiales bacterium
CCCCACTTGTCCTCGGCGGAAGAGAGGAACTGGTCGATCACGACTTGGGCGCAGTTCACGAAGTCACCGAACTGGGCTTCCCACAGCACCAGCGCGTCGGCCGCCACGACCGAGTAGCCGTACTCGAAGCCCATCGCCGCGTACTCCGAGAGCAGCGAATCGACGACGAAGAACCGTCCGGTGTCGTCCCCCCCGAGGCGGCTGAGGGCGACCACCTCTTCCTCGGTCTCGGTGTCGACGAGCACGGCATTGCGGTGACCGAAGGTGCCGCGACTCGAATCCTGACCGGCGAGTCGGACGTCGTAGCCCTCGGCCAACAGGGTGCCGTAGGCGAACGCCTCCCCCAGCGCCCAGTCGACCTGCCCTTCGGCGTAGAGCTTGGTGCGGGCCTCGAAGACCTTGGCCAGCTTGGGGTTGAGGTTGAAGCCCTCAGGCGCCGACGTCACCAGGTCGGCGATGCGGTCGAGCAGGGGCCGGTCGGCGACCTTGGTCTCAGTCGCCGGCAACAGCCGTTCCGTCGGCGCCGGCGGAACTGACGTGAACTTCGGCGGGGCCGTCGAGCGGGTCTCTTCGAGGGCCACGGTCAAGCGTGACGAGAAGTCCTCCATCGCCTTTTCTGCGTCCTCGAGGGAGATGTCGCCGCGCTTGATGAGGGCCTCGGTGTAGATCTTGCGGACGGGGCGGCGGGCGTCGATGCGGGCGTACATCTTCGGCTGGGTGAGGCGGGGATCGTCGCCCTCGTTGTGGCCCATCCGCCGGTAGCAGACCATGTCGATGACGACGTCCTTGTGGAACGTCTGACGGAAGGAGAAGGCGAGACGGGCCACGCGCGCGCAGGCTTCCGGGTCGTCGCCGTTCACGTGGAAGATCGGCGCCTGCACCATCTTGGCGACGTCGGTGGCGTACACCGACGAGCGGGCCTCGTCCGGGTTGGTGGTGAAGCCGACCTGATTGTTGATGACCAGATGGATGGTGCCGCCGGTGCGATACCCGCGGAGTTGGGAGAGGTTGAGCGTCTCGCCGACGACGCCCTGTCCGGCGAATGCGGCGTCGCCGTGGAGGAGAAACGGGAGGACGGGATAGACCGTGCCCTGGTCGAGCTCGTCCTGCTTGGCTCGGGCGATTCCTTCAACGATGGGGTCGACGGCCTCGAGGTGGCTCGGGTTGGCGGCGAGGGTGACGGGGATGTCGAGGCCCGACAATCCGACGAACTTGCCCGTGAACCCCTTGTGGTACTTGACGTCGCCCGATCCCTGCACGGTCGACGGGTCGAGGTCGCCCTCGAAGTCCCGGAAGATCTCCTTGTACGACTTGCCCACGATGTTGGCGAGCACGTTGAGTCGGCCGCGGTGAGCCATGCCCATGACCGCCTCCACCAAGCCCGCCTTGGCCGCCTCGTCGAGCACGATGTCGGCGATGACGATGGCCGACTCGGCCCCCTCGATGCCGAAGCGCTTGGCCCCGATGTACTTGGTGTTGAGGAAGCGCTCGAACGCTTCGGCGGCGTTGAGTCGGGTGAGGATGTGGAGCTGCTCCTCGGTGGTGAGCGTGCCGGCCACGCCTTCGACGTGCTCCTGGATCCAGCGCTTCTGCTCGGGTTCCTGGATGTGCATGTACTCGACGCCGATGGTGCGGCAGTACGCATCCCGCAGGACGCCGAGGATGTCGCCGAGCCGGGCGTAGTCGTTGCCGGCCAGGCCGTCGGCGTAGAACTCGCGGTCGAGGTCCCAGATGGTGAGGCCGTAGGTCGCGGGGTCGAGCTCGGCGTGCATCATCGGCGGCTTCGCCTGCAGCGGATCGAGGTCGGCGATCAGATGGCCGCGGACCCGGTACATGTTGATGAGGGTCTGGACGTGCACCTGCTTCTGCAGGCGCACCCGCTCGCTGTCGTCGGGGTTGACGTCCTGTCGCCAGGCCACGGCCTCGTAGGGCACGTTGAGCGACGCAAAGATCTCGTCGTAGAACCCGTCTTCGCCGGTGAGCAACTTGTGTACCCGCTGCAGGAAGAGTCCGGATTCTGCGCCCTGGATGATGCGATGGTCGTAGGTGCTCGTGATGGTGAGCACCTTGGAGATGCCGAGCTCGGCCAACTTCATCGGGTCGGCGCCGCTGTACTCCACCGGATAGTCGAGCGCGCCGACGCCGATGATGGCGCCCTGACCCGGCATGAGACGCGGCACCGAACTGACCGTGCCGATGGTGCCCGGGTTGGTGAGGCTGACGGTGGCGCCGCTGAAGTCGTCGACCGAGATCTTGTTGGTCTTGACCTTGCGGATGAGCTCTTCGTAGGCCTCCCAGAACTGGCGGAAGTCCATGAGGTCGGCGTTCTTGATGACCGGCACCATGAGGGTGCGGCTGCCGTCCTTCTTGGGGACGTCGACGGCCAGCCCGAGACCGACACGCTCGTTGCGGATGACGTACGGCTTGCCGTCGCGCTCGACGAAGGTGTTGTTGAGCGCCGGCACCTCCTTGAGGGCCTGGATCACGGCGTAGCCGATGAGGTGGGTGAAGCTCAGCTTGCCGCCGCGGGTGCGCTGCAGGTGGTTGTTGGCGATTCGCCGGTTGACCTCGAGCAACTTCGCCGCCACCGGACGGACACTGGTCGCCGTGGGCACGGTGAGGCTCGCCGCCATGTTCTTGACGATCGCTGCCCCCGCCCCCCGAATCGGATCCCCCACCTCGGCGATCGCGGGTTCGGCCGCCTTTCCTTCTTCTCCAACAGCCGGCGGCGACGAAGTCGGTACCGGAGCAGACGGCGCCGAGGGGGCAGGCGATGCCGCCGGAGCAGAGGTCACGCGGAGCTTCGGAGCGGAGGCGGCGTCGCCTGCCCCTGCAGATCCGTTCGCGGAGGGATCGTTCGTCAGCGCAGGCGCCGCCTCCTCGCGCTTGTAATCGGCGAAGAACTCCCGCCAACTCTCGGACACCGAACCGGGGTCGACCCGGTACTGGTCGTACATCTCGTCGACCAGCCAGGCGTTGGGACCGAACGTGGAGGGCTGTTCGTCAGTCATGGCCGTTTCAGACTACCTATGCGCCTGTGCTCGCAAGTTGGGTAGGGGAAAGGTATGGACAAAGCCGAACGGACCCACCAGGACGTGCTCGATGCGACGGCTGCGACCGAGGCCGTGATGGCCCCGCAGCCGGTTCCGGTGAACGTCTACGAGACGACGGGCGCCCTCGTGATCCTGGCGGTGATGCCCGCAGTGGCACCCAGCGACGTCGAGATCGAGCTGCGTCCGGGAACCCTTCGGTTCTGGGCCAGCGTCCGCAGCGCCGGGAATCGGGAGTTCCTGGTGAAGGAGTGGGAGTACGGGGGCTACGAGCGCGTGATCGACATCCCGGCGGGCTACGGAAGCGCCGTCGAGGCGACGATGGCCAATGGCCAGCTCGCCATCCGCGTCCTCCGGGGCGAGTCGACCGAGATGATCACGGCCACGCCGTCGGCCCACTAACGGGAACCACACCGGTCCTGCTCGCGTAGGTTCGCGGGTCATGGCTCCGTCTGAAAGGACGGGAGAGTTTCGACGATCCCGTTCCGTTCAGTGCGGCCCATAGGTCGGGCGAAACTCTCCCGTCCTTTCTTAGGAGACATGATGGCGCCCCAATTCATCATCACCATGCGGGATCTGCGGCGGTTCTATCCGCCCGATCGCGAGGTCCTGAAGGGCATCAACATCTCGATGTACCCGGGGGCCAAGATCGGCGTGATCGGCGCCAACGGCTCGGGAAAGTCGTCGCTGCTCAAGATCATGGCCGGCGTGGACGACGGCTACGCCGGTGACGTCCGCCTCACTCCGGGCTTCAGCGTCGGCTACCTCGCGCAAGAGCCCGAACTCGACGAGACGAAGACCGTGCTCGGCAACGTGGAGGACGGGGTTGCCGAGATCAAGGGTCTGCTCGCCTCGTACGACGAGTTGATGGCGACGTGGGCCGATCCCGATGCCGACTACGAGAAGCTCGGTGAGCAACAGGCCGCCCTCGAGGACAAGCTCGCAGCCACCAACGCCTGGGACGTCGACCGCACCATCGAGATCGCCATGGACGCGTTGCGCCTGCCTCCGAGCGACGCCGAGGTCGGTCCCCTCTCCGGTGGCGAGCGCCGACGGGTGGCCCTGTGCCGGCTGTTGCTGCAACACCCTGACCTCTTGTTGCTCGACGAGCCCACCAACCACCTCGACGCCGAGTCGGTGGCCTGGCTCGAGCGCTTTCTCCAGGACTACTCGGGCACCGTCGTTGCCATCACCCACGATCGCTACTTCCTCGACAACGCAGCCGAGTGGATCCTCGAACTCGAGCGCGGCGAGGGCATCCCCTACAAGGGCAACTACTCGGGCTGGCTCGAGCAGAAGCAGACCCGCCTCCAGCAGAAGGAACGCCGCGACCACAAGCGGGAAGAGACGCTGAGCCGAGAGCTCGAGTGGATCCGGATGTCGCCCAAGGCCCGCCAGTCGAAGGGCAAGGCCCGCCTCACGAGCTACGAAGAGTTGTTGGCCGAGGCCCAGAACGCGAGGGACCGCGCCGAGAAGCTCGAGATCTTCATCCCCCCGGGGCCGCGCCTCGGTGACATCGTCATCGAGTCCGAGGGTGTGTCGAAGGGCTTCGGCGACAAGCTGCTCATCGAGGACCTGACGTTCAACCTCCCGCCCGGAGGCATCGTCGGCGTCGTCGGGCCGAACGGCGCTGGCAAGACCACCCTCTTTCGCATGATCACCGGGCAGGAGACGCCCGACTCCGGGAAGCTCATCGTCGGCCAGACGGTGAAGGTGGCCTATGTCGACCAGAGCCGAGACTCGCTCGCTGCCGACAACTCGGTCTACGAGGAGATCACCGGGGGCATCGACAACCTGGTCGTCGGCGGGCGCGAGGTCCACGGACGGGCCTACGTCTCGAGCTTCAACTTCAAGGGCACCGACCAGCAGAAGCGGGTCGGCGACCTCTCCGGTGGAGAGCGCAATCGGCTCCATCTGGCCAAGACCTTGATCGACGGGGGCAACGTCCTCCTGCTCGACGAACCCACCAACGACCTCGATGTCGACACGCTGCGAGCACTGGAGGACGCCCTACTGGGCTTCGCCGGTTGCGCAGTGGTCATCAGCCACGACCGCTGGTTCCTCGACCGAGTGGCCACCCACGTGCTCGCCTTCGAGGGCGACTCGAAGGTGTTCTGGTACCCCGGGAACTTCAGCGATTACGAGGTCGACAAGAAGAAGCGTCTCGGCGCCGACGCCGATCAGCCCCACCGGGTGAAATACAAGCCGTTGATCCGGTCGTAGCGGTCGGCATGTCACCTCTCGCAGTTCGCCGGATCGTGATCGCCGTATGCGTCGCTGGCATCGGCGGGATGATCGCGAGTTCCATCGTCGACAACAACGGCGCCGCCCTCACCACCGGACTGGTGACGGCGGTGGCGGTGCTGTGCCTGATCGTCGCCACGGCGGTCACCGGTGGGGGGCGGGGCGTCGCCGGTCCCGGGCACCTCGATGAACTCGGGGCCGAGGTCGAGCGTGG
>JBKJLU010000413.1:0-2913 GCA_046596815.1 Acidimicrobiales bacterium
CCGGACGCAACAGCACGCCCGCCTGGGCGGTGCCACCGGCGACGGCCTGAGCGACGAGATCCCAGCCGTGCTGGAACGTGAGGTCGTGGGGCGGAAGGGTCGACAGGGCCACATCCAAGCGGCTGGTGTCGAGGTCGTGACCGGCGGCAACGACCGTCTCGGGGCGGGGGCGGAGCAACCACGTCGCAGCATCGGTCACCAGGGCAAGGGCTTCGGCATCATCCATGCGCGAGAGGATCGTCTCGTCGGCCGGCGTGGTCTCGAAGGGCTCGAAGTGAGGCTCGAGGGCCGCGAGGAAGTCGAATCCGTCCGGGAGGCCCTTGATGAGTCGGTGAATGGCCCGGACCGACAACTGCTCCTCGGCCAACTCGACCACGAACGCGAGGATGCGGTCCTGGCCGCTGCGCCCATCGTTCCCGGCTGCCATTTCGGCTTCGTAGGCGAGGCCGATCTCGTACCGGTGATGTCCATCGGCCACCAGGACAGGATTGGCGGCGACGGCCTCGGAGATGCCCTCGAGAACTGCGGGCGCGGTGAGGCGCCACAGGCGATGGTGGACGCCGTGGGTGTCGGTCGCCCGGGTATCGGGAGGTCCTTCGGTTGCCGCCAGCGCCGTGAGCCCCTCGGTCGGGCTCAGGGCCCAGATGGGCGAGAGATTGGCCCGGACGTGGCGAATGAGGTCGAAGCGATCGGCCTTGTCCTTGGCCGTCGTGCGCTCGTGGGGGAGGATCCCCTTGCCCGGAGCTTCCAAGTGGAGGGCGCCGAGGATGCCCGTGGTCTGGCGGGCCCGGCCGGTCTCGTCGTGGAACCCCATCCGATAGGCGTAGAAGGCGGGTTCGTCGTCGGCCACCAGCACCCGCTCGTCCTGCCACTGTTGCCAGAGCGTGGCCGCCACCTCATAGCGGCTCTGTCCCCCCTCGTCGGCCGGGAGCTCGAGGCGCACGGCGTTGTGCTCGCTGCGGGCCACCAGCGCCTCACGATCGGCCGCCGAGATCACGTCGTAGGGCGGAGCGATCACGTCGTCGACGTAGCCGCCCTCGGCGTTGTATCGGACACCACGGAAAGGGGAGAAGCCAGGCACGCGTCAAGTATTGCCTCGCTCTGCGGCGCCGTAGCCTCCGCCCTATGACGTGGTTACTCGACCTCGACGGAGTGGTGTGGCTGGCGGACGAACCCATCCCCCGGTCGGCTGACGCCATCGCCCGTCTGCGGGCCGAGGGGGAACGAGTCGTGTTCCTCACCAACAACTCCTCGGCGACTGTGCGCGAGTACATCGAAAAGTTGCAGCGAGTCGGCGTGCCGACGCCCGCTGACGACCTCATCACGTCGGCCCAGGCCGCCGCCGCATTGTGCCAACCAGGTGAGGTTGCGCTCGTGTGTGCCGGTCCTGGTGTCGACGAAGCGTTACGGGCTCGGGGCGTGACGACGGTGCGGGAGGGGAAGGCCGACGTGGTCGTGGTCGGATGGCATCTCGACTTCGATTTCGCCCGCCTCACCGCCGCCTTCGATGCCGTCCACAACGGTGCCCGACTGATCGGCAGCAACGACGACGCCACCTATCCGACGCCCACCGGTCCTTTGCCCGGCGGCGGATCCATCCTCGCCGCCGTCGCGTACGCATCGGGAGCGGTGCCGACCGTCGCCGGCAAGCCGAACGCCCCGATGGCCGAGCTGCTACGTGCTCGCGTCGACGACCCCGTCATCATGGTTGGCGATCGGCCCTCCACCGATGGACTCTTCGCCCGGCGGATCGGTGTTCCGTTCGGTCTCGTGCTCAGCGGCGTGGCCGATGCGGACGAAGCCGCGTCCCTCGATCCGCCGCCCGACCAGATCGGGGCCGACCTGGCGGCGCTCGTCGCTCAGGCGTACGGGGGCGAGTCGGCGTAGGAGAGGCGTGCGTCCTCGGGACGACGTCGCGCCCGCCATACCAGTCCGACCAGCACGCCGAAGACGAAGCCGCCGACGTGGGCGGCCCACGCGACGCCGGCGTTGGGGCTGATGAAGAACTGGGAGATGAACCAGATGCCCAGGAGCCAGCGGGCCTCGATGTCGCGGAAGAGGATGAGGAAGAAGATGATCAGCGACTTGATCTGCACGCGCGGGAACAGCACGAGGTAGGCACCCATCACACCGGCGATGGCGCCAGACGCGCCGACGAGAGGGATGGTGCTCCCCGGATCGAGGGCGACGTGGGCGAGCGTCGCCACGACGCCCGACGCCACGTAGAACAAGACGTAGACGACCCGGCCCATGGTGTCTTCGATGTTGTTGCCGAACACCCAGAGGTAGAGCATGTTGCCGGCGAGGTGCAGCAGACTCCCGTGCAGGAACATCGACGTGAAGAGGGCGACGACCACGCTCTTGTCGGGGAAGACGGGATCAGTCGTGTCGCGGCGAGTGCAGTCGCCGGTCTGCACCTCGTCGAGGGTCAACGGCGTGCCGGTCACCACTTCGCACGGGATGGCGGCCCGCCGATAGCTGAAGGACCCGTCCTTGTCGACGCTTCCGCCCTTCTGCACGCCGAACCACACGGCGACACAAGCCACGATCAACAAAACCGTCACGATCGGCCGGGTGCGCGTCGGGTTGTCATCCTTGAGGGGGATCACATGGCTCCTAAGAAACGACGCCAGGGTTTCGGCCTGCGCGTGACGGTCGATGAATCCGTTACCACGACGAACCGAAACCCTGGCGTCGTTTCAGACGGAGCCATGCGGCGCCGACCCTACCCACGCTCGAGTGCGTACTTTTGCAAGCGCGGTGCCTCGGCGGGTACTTTTGACTATGGCTCAGAACGACATCTTGAAGCGGTACCTCGACGCGGGCATGGCTTTCACCCAGTTGAGCCGGGAGCGGGCCGAGGAGTTCGTGAAGGACCTCGTAAAGGCGGGCGAGGTGCGACGCAAGGAGACC
>JBKJLU010000170.1:0-4986 GCA_046596815.1 Acidimicrobiales bacterium
CGTCTGCAGGCTCGCCATCTCGCCGTCGAGCGTCTGGAGGCCGACACCTCGGCGGTGGCGGCCAACCTGGCGCGGCTCTGTGGCGGCGCCGGCGCCATCGATCGTCCGTTGCGGGACGGCGTGGTCGACACGCTGCTCGATGCCGCCGGTATCGACACGGTCACGAACGCCGTGGCCGCCTCGTACCGGGGCCGGGCCATCGCGTCGACGGGCTGGCCGGCCACGCGGTGGCTGCGCAAGGCGCGGCCCGATCCACTGCGCCGGCTCCACCTCGGGACGGGGCGGACCGGCGACCCGGTGAGCGCGGCCAGGACGTCGCTGCCCAAGCCCACCTCGGTGACGGCCGCGCGAGCGGAAACGGCCGTGAAGGCATTGGTCGACGGGGCGTCGTCGTCGCTTCCGTCGGCGTGGGCCGACGCCGCCCGCGCCGAGGTCGCCGCGCACGCCGCGACCCTGGCCACCCGTCTCGATGCCGCCGTCGCCACGACCGACCTGGGCATGGACAAACCGCCTCGATGGTGGCGCCTCCTCGGTGTCCTCCAGACCCTGCTGTTCGTCGTGACGTTGACCGGAGCGATCTGGTTGACCGCGCTGTTCGTGCTCTCCTACCTCCGTCTCGACGTGGCCACGCCGGAGGTGGCCCGCCTGCCCCTGCCCACGTTGCTGCTGGGTGGCGGCGTGGCCGGGGGACTGCTGGTGGCGTTGCTGGGTCGACGCATGGCGGCGATCGGCGGTCGGCGGCGGGCCCGACGGGCACGGGGGCGGCTCGGTGATGCCGTGCAGACCGTGGCGGACGTCGAGGTCTTCGCCCCCCTCGAGCGGGTGCTCGAACGCCACACCCTCTATTGCGAAGCGGTCAGCAACTGCTCGGGGCCGGCTTCCCGGCAAGGCGGTCGGCGAGGAAACTCGTGACATCGGCGCGGGCCGTGGTCACCACGTCGGTGTGCCCCTTCCCGGGATAGGTCTTGCGGGAGACGGTGGTGCCGTTGCGGCAATACCGATCGAAAACGATCTTCGACAACGCCGCCGGCACGAGGTTGTCGGCCTCACCGTGGTACAGGAACACGGGAACGGGCGAAGGACGGGCGCCGGGCGAGTTCTCCTCGAGGATGCTGGCGTACGGCTCGAGCGTGCTGGGGTCAGCCCTGATGAACGTTGCCGCGTCCTTGCCGGCGAAGGCGGCGACGGTCTCGCTGCCGCACTGTTCGCCCGCCGCCGTGACCCCGGCGATCCCGGCCGGCGTCAGGATGGCGCCGAGGTCGACCTCGGGGTACGACGCCTTGAAGCCGGCAGCGGTCATGAACAGGAAGCCGAAGAACGGGCTGCTTCTCAAGGCCGAGGCCACCAGCTTGAGCTCGGCCGCCGGGGCTCCTGCGGCCACGCCCCGTACGTTGGTGTCGGGCGCATAGGTCGGCGAGATCTCGCCGGAGACGAGCGCCGCTCCCCCTCCCTGGGAGTGGCCGACGATGATGCTGGGCGACGACGACGAGGTGCCGGCCGCAGGGAACCGTTGCGCGAGGCGGATGCTGTCGAGCACGCTGCGCCCCTCACTGAGGCCGACGAGGTAGGGATGGACGCCGGGCGTACCGAGGCCCTCGTAGTCGGTGGCCACGACCACGTGCGACCGCAGGACCTCAGGAGGGAGCGACGAGACCTCGCTGCGGCCACTCTCCAACACCGTGCGCGAAGGCGCGCAACGGTCGGCGAGGCCGGTGGTGCCGTGGGCGAGGGCGAGGATGGGCAGGGGACCCGGTGGCAGGGTCGCCGGCACGAAGAGCATCCCGGACACGGCGGTCGGCGCGCCGGCGACCGTCTCTGATCCGTAGAGCACGCGCCATCCCTTGGTGCCATCGGGCGGGCTCGTGAGGGGAGCCGCCCAGATGAGATCGCCGGCCTTGGCGGGTCGTCCTGGCGGTGCGACATAGAAGGCGTCACCCTCGGGCGCGACGGGAGGCTCCGTCGGGACGGTGGTCGTCGGCGCGGAGGTCGATGCTGCCGGCGGAGCGGTGGTCGACTCGGGTGCGGTCGTGTTCGCCGACTCCTGCGACGAGCACGCCGCCAGCACCACCAGGGCCGCCAGCGTCAGGGCGGTCGAGGTGCGTCGGCGGCTGGCCATGCTCCATCGTTGTCGTTCTGGCGGCGTAGTGGTTCGGGCATGCGCAGGGCCACCAACGCCGCGCCGGTGAGTCCGACGGCCCCGGTCAACACCGACGAGGCCCCGAGTGACACCGTGGCCGTGACCGCGGCGACGAGCAGCGGTCCGCCCGCCGTCCCCACGTCGCCGACGAGTCGCCAAACGCCGAGGAACTCGGCCCGGCCCCGCGCGGGAGCGAAGTCGGCTCCCAGCGTCATGACGATGCCGCTTCCGAGTCCGTTGCCGAACCCCAGCAGCAGGGCCACCGGCACGATCGTCCAGAAGCTGTCGGTCAGGGGCAACAGCACGAAGCCGGTGGCCAGGACGGCGAGGCACGGCACGGCCACGAACTTGCGTCCGTACCGGTCGGAGATCGAGCCGGCCGGATAGAAGAGCGTCATGTCGAGGCCGGCGGCGATGCCGAAGATGATGGCGACGGCCGCCGCATCCAGGCCGGTGTGGTCGGCCCAGAGGGGAAGCACGGCCTGACGACTGGCCCGTAGGAGGCCGATGCAGAGCGCTCCGAAGCCGGCGGTGCGGAACACCGGTGCGTGCTCGCGGGCCACCGTCCGGAAGCGCACGGGGCCGTGGCTGACCACGGTGAGCGCCGCATGAGGGTCGGCGACGGCCAACAGCAGCGCGCACCCGGCGACGGCGAGGACGAGGTGCACGAGGTAGGCCCCGTCGATGCCCATGGCGGTGATGGCCAACGCCCCGAGGAACGGCCCCACGAAGTTACCGACGCGATTGACGCCGCCGAGCGTCGACAGCGCCCGGCCCCGTAGCCGCAACGGCATGACCTCGCTGACGTAGGTCAGGCGGGCCAGCAACCACATCGACCACCCGCAGCCCATCAGCAGCATGGAGATGGCGAAGGGCAACACCGAGGTGCTCAGGATGCTGCCCACCAGTGACACGAGCAGGAAGGCCGTGCCCACGACCATGGCCCGGCGTTCCCCGAGGCGGGCCACCAGTGCGCCGGCCGGAAGGTCGAAGAGCAGGGCGCCGATGCCCCGAAGGGCGACGGTGAAGCTGGCGATGGCGATCGATGCGCCCACACTCTTGGCCGAGAGGGCGACGATGGGGATGACCGCGCCTTGTCCGATCGAGAACAGGAATGAAGGCCCGTAGACCGTGAGGCCGAGGGATCGCAGCGTCGGCTCGGCCCGCTCTCCGTTGACGCTCACGCCGGCGAGTCTGGTGGAATGCGGGCACGATGCCGGTGCCGCTGCCTGTCCTGTCCGTCCTCGACCTGGCGCCGGTCGTCTTCGGATCGACGCCGACCGAGGCGCTGGCCAACTCCCTCGACCTCATCCGCCACGTCGAGCGGCTCGGCTACCACCGCTACTGGGTGGCCGAGCACCACAACATGCCGGGCATCGCGTCGTCGTCGCCCCCGGTGCTGATCGCCCACCTGGCTGCGGGCACGTCGACCATTCGGGTCGGATCGGGCGGGCTGATGCTGCCCAACCACTCGCCCCTCGTGGTGGCCGAGCAGTTCGGCATGCTCGAGGCGCTGCACCCCGGACGGATCGATCTCGGCATCGGGCGGGCGCCGGGCACCGACCGGGTGACGGCCCACGCGCTGCGGCGCTCCGCCGATGCCACGCAACCGACGGCCGACGACTTCCCGCAACAACTCGGGGAACTGTTCGCGTTCTTCGCCGGCTCCTTTCCCGAGGGCCATCCCTACCGGGCGATCACGGCCACGCCGGGTCTCGGGTATCAGCCAGCGATCTGGCTGCTCGGATCCAGTGATTACAGCGCCGAGGCCGCCGGTCACCTCGGGCTGCCGTTCTCGTTCGCCCACCACTTCTCGGCCCAGAACACGGTGCCTGCGCTGGCCCGGTATCGCGCCACCTTCCGTCCGTCGGAGACCCTGTCCGAGCCCTACGCCCTCATCGCCGTGTCGGTCATCGTGGGGGAAGACGATGCCCATGCCGAGTGGCTGGCCGGGCCGAGCCGCCTGTCGTTCGTGCGCCGCCGCACCGGGCGCCCGGCGCGGATGTCGACGCCCGAGGAGGCCGCCGCCTACCGGTTCACGCCGATGGAGTCGGAACTCCTTCGGGGGTGGGCGGTCTCGTCGGTGGTCGGCGGACCGGACACGGTGCGGCGGGAGCTCGAAGCGTTGGCCGAGCGGACGGCGGTGCAAGAGCTGATGGTGCTCACCAGCGTCCACGGACACGCCGACCGGTTGCGCTCGTACGAGCTGCTCAGCGGCTGTAGGTGACCGGCGCGCCATACGAGGCGCCGATGAACGGTTTGCCCGTTCGGGTGGTGTAGCGCCACTGCAACGAGATGCGGGGATCGACGCGTCGGTTCTGCAGGTACGGCACCGAGTGCTGCCAGTCGGCTTGGCATCGACCTCCCATCACCAGCAGGTCGCCGCAGCCCGGTTGCAGGTCATGGGTCGCACCCCGGTTCTCGGAATGGTCGAACTTCGACGCCCACGGCCGCAACAACCACGGCCGGCGGGCTCCGAGGGTGAGCACGGCGATACGGGTGTTCTCGAGGTAGCGCATGTCGGTGTCGCGATGGAACCCCTGTCCGTCACGCCCGTCGCGGTAGTGCATGAGGCCGAAGCCCCGGAACTCGACCTTGTAACGACGCTGCAGTGAGCGGTGCACGTCGGCCAGCGCGGGGTGGGGCAGCGGCGTGCCCGGGCGCCACATCGATCCGAGGCGGCGCTCCTCCACCCAGTGGTCGTAGCGGAACATCCGTCCGGCTTGCCACGGCACGTCGCCGTAGAGCGAGTCGTAGAGCTGGTCGGAGTTGGTCACCCAGTTGCGGATGACGTCGACCCACGACCCCTCGTCGAGCTGGATGCGCTCGACCGGGGCCTCAGAATCGAC
>JBKJLU010000299.1:0-4668 GCA_046596815.1 Acidimicrobiales bacterium
GGCCCGACGCAGATGCTCGCCCGCCTCCCCACTCGGCGTCTCCGAATACGCCAGCCCCAGCCGGTACACGAGCACGGCGTGCTCGTGGGGACGCGCCACTCGAGGCGTCGCCGCCAACTGTCGCTCGAGCGAGGCGATGGCGTCGACGCGAAGATCGGTCACGACGGGACCAGCACCCGCAACTGGGCCAGCACCTCGTCGATGGCCACGGCCACGGCAGCGGCGACGGGCGGCGACAATTCGGTGCCCACGAGATCGGGGTCGGTGGGCTGGCAACCCACGAGCAGCACCGTCGCCGGCAGCACCTGCAGCGCTCGCGCCAGCATGAGTGCCCGTTCGGGTGTGGCCAGGTGCATGTCGGCCAGCATGTCGTGGCGCTGCTCCCAGGTGAGGGCCTCGACGTCGACGACCTCGGGCTCGATGACGAGCACCGTGCCCGGCGCCCGCCCGCGGTCGACCGTGTCGAGGAGGATCAGGGCGTCCCATCCGTCCTGCAGCTCCTGCACGAGAGCGATGCCACCGATGCCGGTCTCGACCACCCGCACGCCTTCGGGGAGATCGAGTTCGGCGAGACGCCGCGCCACTTCGACACCGAAGCCGTCATCGGTACGCAGCACGTTGCCCACGCCGGCCACCAGCACCCTCACGCCGCCACCTCGGCCACCCGCACGGCATAGCCCTTGACGACCCACCAGGTGATGTACTCCCCCAGCTCGGCCCAGGCCCGATCATCCACCTCGTCGCGCCAACGGTTCAGCCGGCGTTTGACCTCGGAGGCCACGATCAGGTCGAGGGCCTCGACCACGCCCTCTCGCCCCTCGCCGGTACGCAGCTCGACCGCCGCCGCCGTGGCCCGCGCTTCGAGCACGTCGGGTGCTGCCGCGTCAGCGTCGCCAGCCGGCGGAAAGGCGACGAAGCCGGCCTCTTCTTCCTCCACCCGGCGCAGGCAATAGCCATTGGTGAAGGCGGCCATGGCCCACAGACCGGCTTCGGGCATGGGCTGCGAGCGCTCCTCCTCGGCCGTGATCGAGCGCACGTAGCGCGACGCCATCGACGACAACGGATGGGCCTGGGCGAGCGCCCGGGCGCGAAAGGCGAGGGATTCGGCTTCCTCGCTCACCGCGGTCCGAGGCCGCGGATCTGCAGCAGCGGCGCTTCGGGTGCGGGGGGTGCCGACGGTGGCGGGAAGCCGCAGACCAGGTCGGCCTTGGCCGGATCGAGGTCGGTAGCCGCCTCCGAGACTTCGAGGCGACGGAACCCGGCCCAGTGACGACGCAAGGCTTCCTCGACCCCGTAGGTGAGGGTGGCGGCCGAGCTCGGGCAACCGTCACAGGTGCCGAGCAGGTTGACCCGCACGACCCCGTCGACGATGGAGTCGACCGCCAGCGCGCCCCCGTGGGACTCGATCATCGGTCGCACTTCGGCCAGGGCGGCCTCGACGGTGGCCGACGGATCGACGGCCTCGCCCAGGTCGTAGGCCGCCAGCAGGAGGCCGGCCAGCGGGTCAGCCGACACCGACTCGAGGAAGATCTCGCCGCGCCACGCCCGGATCATCTCGACGAGCCGACCGAGACCATCGCGGTGGAACGCATCGATCCAGTCGAGCAATTCACCGACCTCGTCGGACGAGGGTCGCGCCTGCGGTGAGGTCAGCGACTCCGCCAACTCGGCGATGCGGGCCAGCACAGCGTCGTAGGGAAGGTCATCGCTCATCCCGCCGACCGGGTCGCCGGCGCCGCAGCCACGGCACCGACCTCCTCCCGCACCATCTCGAGCACCGTGGCGACGGCGGCCTCGACCGGGTCGGAGAAGCCTTCGCCGAAGGCCTTGTCGAGCGGTTCGACCTCGATGACGACGGTGTTCGCAGGGAAGGCATTCCAGTGGCGGCACACGGCCAGGGTGTGGTCGAGGTCGATGATGCCCCCGGCCGCTTCAGCGAGGCGATCGTGGACCTCCTCCGGTGGCGGCGGGGTGAGGTCGAGCGGGTAGCGGCGGATGGTGCCCGGCGGGTCGGTCTCGCGCGGCATGGCGCCCACGAGCACGACCTTGGTGAGCGTCAGCTCCTGCAGCCGGTGCAGCACCCGATGGGCGGCGTAGGAGAGGTCTTCGAGCAGCACGTCGTCAGGCCATGTCAGGTCGGTGACCCGTTCGACGAACTTGGTACCGAAGTCGAGATCCCGCAGCCACGGCAGGCCGATCCCGCCGACGAGGATGACGCTTCCCGTCGGTGTCCAGGGCGTTTCCATGGGGTCTGCTTACTCCAGCGTGCAACCGCACGAGTTGACCTCGCGCACGATGACGCCCTTTCCGGTATCCATATGGGTGGTGCAGGGCATGCACGGGTCGAAGCTCCGGATGGCCCGGAGGATGTCGATGCCCTTGACGTCCTCGTCCTTGACACTCTCGAGGATCGGGGTGTCGACGATGGCCTCCTCGTACGGACCGGGATTGCCGAAGGGATCGCGAGGCGAGGCGTTCCAGGTCGAGGGAGTGCAGATCTGGTAGTTGATGATCTTGCCCTTGTCGATGTGGAGGTGGTGGGTGAGATACCCCCGCCCCGCCTCCCAGAAGCCGACGGCCACCCGCTCGTCCTTGGGCACCTTGAACGGCACGCTCACCTTGGTTTCGCCGGCCCGCCAGTACTCGAAGGCCTTGAGCAGTTGGTTCATGCCGATGGCCGCGGTGAAGGCCATGGCGTAGGCCCGACCACGGTTGCGCTCGAGGGCGTTGAGCGTGCGCGGGATCTTCCAGAACAGCTCGGTCTCGGGCAACCCGTGACGCGGCATGACGATGCGCAGACCGTCACCCGTGGCGTGGAGGAACGGGTTGTCGGGGGTGCGGGCGGCCAGCGCCGTCGTCCACATGCGGCCGTACGTGCCCGTCTCCATGACCTGTCGGTCCCACCGAGGTGCCGTGTCCCAGGTGTACTTCTCCTTGAAGTTCTTGCCGGTCGGTCGGGGGATCGTGTGCTTGTTCCAGAAGTGGTACGGCGAGATCGGGTTGCCGTTCGGGTCGGTCTCGAACCGGGGAGGGCCGTTCTTCGTCCAGTCGTCGTAGTACGAGTGCTCGACGAACTCCTCGCACCCCATGTTGATGTCGGTGAGGCGGGTCGTCTTCAGCTCGCCGTCGAGAATGATGCCGGGCAGGGCCCATCGGCGGTCACCCCACTCGTTGCAGTTGGCGTAGGTGGCGTCGTAGGCCTCGGGGTCGTCCCAGATGCCCGTCTGGATGAGGTTGGTGGGGCGGGCGCCGACCTGCTCGTAGGCCGGGTTGGCCTCGAGGAAGAAGTCGCAGATGTCGTCCCACGTAGCCGCCATGACCTTGCAGTAGTCGAAGATCTTGCCGAGCTGCGTGTAGTACTCGTTGAACGACGACGTGGTGATGTTGGTGGAGACGCCCCCGGGCACCAGGGTCGACGGGTGCGGGTACTTGCCGTACATGAGCATGCACATGATGCGGCCGACCCGGGTGAACTCGAGCGACTCGAGATAGATCTTCCCGGTCAACGGGTTCAGGGCATCCATGATGTCCTTCATCGTCTTGAAGCCGTGGACGTCGGCGTGCTTGGCCCGCGTCTTCTCGGCCAGGACGACGAGTTCGGGATTGGTGACCTGCACGATCGACGTCGAGTAATCGGGCCCGGCGAGCAGCCCGAGGTGCAGAGGGTGGTCGTAGAACATCTCGCCGACCTCACCGAGGTTGCGGACGACGACGCCGAGTGGTGGCGGGCAGATCCCGAAGGCCTGCTCGATGGCCATGGCGGCGACGGTTGAGTGCACGCCGCCGCACACGCCGCACGCCCGCGACGAGATATCGATGGCGTCGCGGGGATCGCGTCCCTGCAGGATGATCTCGTAGCCACGGAAGAGCATCGCCTGGGAGTGGGCCTCCACGGCCTTGCGGCTCTCGAGGTCGAGCACCGTGTGCACGGCCAAGGCACCAGCCACGCGCGTGACGGGGTCGATGCTCCACTCGCGAAGTCGGGGTGGCGCCGCCAGTTGGGCGCCGGGGCCGTCGGCGGGCCGCACGTAGCCCTTGGGCGCGGCGGATGTCACTGCGTAGGGGTCTTGCACGCCTTCGCGGAGGCGGGCCTTGCCGTCGGCGCCGATCAGAATCGGCAGGTTCTCAAAGCACATCGGATCTGTTCGCTCCCCGCTCTGCGGTTAGTTGAAGGACTCTTTGGAGTGCTGGTGCTTGCTGTAGAAGCGATGGACGAGCTTCTGCGAGCCGCGCGGGCCGACGCGTTCGCGAGCCCATCCGCTCGGCGCGTCGAGCTCCCACCGCGTCGACATGTTCTTGTCGGCCTGGCTGACCTGTCGCAGACGGCGGATGAAACCACCGGTCACCCGGCTCGTGGTGCTCGACAAGAGGGAACCGGGCGGTGCCTCGTAGAACGGCGAGAACTTGTCGGGGAAGCCCGGCATGGTGCAGCCGATGCAGATGCCCCCCATCTGCATGCAGCCCCCATGGCCGTCGACGATGCCCCGCTCGGCGATGTTGCACTGCACGACCGGACCCCAACAGCCGAGCTCGACGAGACACTCCTTGTCGCCGTACTCCTTGGCGAACACGCCCTCTTCGTAGTAGCCGGCGCGGGGGCAGTGACGGTGCACGGTCTCGCCGAACAGCCACGCCGGTCGACCGAGCTCGTCGAACTCCGGCAGCGGG
>JBKJLU010000395.1:0-17183 GCA_046596815.1 Acidimicrobiales bacterium
GCCACCAGTTCTTGCGGAGGAACGCACCCGCCGATGGGGCAGCCGCCGTACGGACGAGAAACTCCACCGCGAAGACGGCCCACAACACCCAAGACAGCGCGGAAAGGAAGTCGGCGACGGTGCCCGCGGGGCTCGACAACGTCTCCACCAGCACCAGGAGCGCGAACAGAACGCCCAATGCCCCCATAGGTGCATCCAGGCGATTGAGCAGATCCTCCGCCCATCGCTCGCGCGTGGTCCGGCTGGCGGCGCCGGCAGGTCCCCGCATCACGTTTGGCCGGCGCGCGACGTTTCACCACCGGCGGGGGATTCTCGGTAGTCGGCGATGACGAGGACGACGTCGTCATCGATGTGCCCGCCGCTGTGGTGCTGGAGGCGCTCGAGGATCGTGGCGAGGGCCGCCGGGGCAGCCTCGGTGGCGACGTGGGCGAAGGCGGCGGCGAGGTCGAAGTCAACGCCGTTGTTGTCGTGCGTCTCGACTGCCCCGTCGCTGTAGAGCAGGAACCGGCTGCGGTCCGTGAGGCTCACGGTTGTCGCCGTCGTTGGGTCTGCGCCGAGGGCGAGGGGAAGCGTTCCGTCGACGATGAGGTGGCATATGCCACCGTGTCGGTCCGCTACCAGTGGGTGGGGGTGACCGCAGCGGACGACTTCCATGTCTTGTTCGCGGACCTCGAGGAAGATGGCCGTGGCAAAGTCCTCCGCACCGGCGTACGTCTGGGCGACGGTCTCGACACAGCCGACGAGGTCGACCAGGGTGGGTTCGGTACGGGCTCGGCTCCGGAACTCGCCCAAGAGCACGGCGGCGAGCCGGACGGCGTCGAGGCCCTTTCCGCGCACGTCGCCCACGACCATGCGGGTGCCCCATGGCGAGGGGACCGCGGCGTAGAAGTCGCCCCCGATGCGGGCCTCAGCGGTGGCCGATACGTACAGGCTGGCGAGCTCGAGCGGCCCGGCGTGGCGGGGCAGGGGGTGCAGGATTGCCTGTTGGGCGATCTCGGCGACGCGGGAGACCTGGCGCAATCTCCGCTCTTTGGCGACGCGCGCACTGGTGAGGCGGACGGCGAGGATACTTCCGGATGCCACGGCGAGGGCTCGGATGATGTGGGCGGACGTGCCGACGGCGCCTTCTGGCCAACCGATGGCGACAGCAAGCGTGGTGGCTGCCGCGCCGGCGACGGCTGTTTCGGTGCGCGAGGCCAGTCCGCTGGCAACGAACGGGGCGAAGACGAGCATGACCGTGAGCGAAGCATCTCGACCAGCGGCGAGGTCGATGAGCATGGCGGCGGCGAGGGTCGCCATCCACGCGCCCGTCGCTGATGGCGTTGTGGCCCGCGGGTTCCGCAGGAACATCACGAGGGGACACGGTTCGCTGTCTCCCAGCCGAGTACGGCGGCTTCGTCGGCCGCCCCATCACTCGCATCGGCGAACGCCTGCAGGACGCGGATCGCCTCAGAGGCATCACGGTCCCCCATGCGCTTGGCGATTACGGCGAGATCCTGGCGACGTCGCTCGGTGACCCGATCGACGAGGCGTCGCCCCGCAGCCGAGAGGCGCAACTCGATCTCGCGTCGGTCCTCGACGCCCACCACCCGCCGCAGCAGCGCTTTGCCGACGAGCCGATCGCACAGGCGGGTCGCCGATGTCGAGTGGATACCCAACGCCCCAGCAAGGTCGGACATCGTGGTCCGCGGCCGCGCGGACACCAGAACCAGTGCCCGGAACTGGGGCAATGTGACGTCATCGGCGTCGGCCAGTGAACGAGCGGCCACGCCCACGAGCGCCCGTGACGCGAGCAGAAGAGCATCCGCCATTTCCGTTGTGTGCTGCACATCAACAAATGTACTAGGACATAGATTGGACGATGGGTGCGGAAGAACGCTTCGACGGTGCAACGGAAAGGACTGTTCCCGTCGAACGTGCTCGCAGGAGAGAGACATGACGTTCGACAATGCAATCGAGGCGATAGCCAAGACCGCCGACGCGGTGGGCGTCGGAGTTACCGCCTTCGGTGTCGCCGCGGCGTTGCTCGCGTTTGGATGGCGGGGTGATCTGGCCTCCCGAAAAACCGTTCCTGTCGTTCACGCCGAAGTCGAGCTCACAGCGCGCTGACCGTCGCTGCGCGATCCACAGGTATCCAACCGACATCCTGATCCGCCGCACTCGCAACGCCGGCGGCAAAACCGTCACAACCAAGGAGACATCAGTCATGACCGAGACGTACACCCTCCCCGACCTTCCCTACGACCCTGGGGCACTTGAACCGCATATCAGCGCCCGGATCATGGAATTGCACCACGACAAACACCATGCCGCCTATGTGAAAGGAGCCAACACCACACTCGAGAAGTTGCATGACATGCGCGGCAGCGGGGACTTCAGTGCGATCTCCATGCTCGAGAAGAACTTCGCCTTTCACCTCTCCGGCCACGTCCTGCACTCCGTGTTCTGGACCAACCTCAGCCCCGAAGGCGGCGGCCACCCCACTGGGGTACTCGGCTCGCTCATCGACGACACCTTTGGCGGGTTCGACGCCTTCCGCCAGCACATGACCGAAGCCGCCGTGACCATGCAAGGATCCGGTTGGGCGCTTGCGGCATGGGAGCCGCTGGCCGCGCGGATGGTCGTGCAGCAGGTGCACGACCATCAAGGCAACCACGTGCAAGGCACCGTGCCGCTCCTCGCGATCGACGCTTGGGAACATGCGTATTACCTCCAGTACGAGAACCGCAAGGCGGAGTTCTTCGACGCCATCTGGAACGTCGTGAACTGGACCGACGTCACCGCCCGGCTCACCGCGGCCCGCCAAACGGAAGCCACGGCGTGACGGGCGCTCGCCGACTCGCGGTCGCGTTGAGCTCCAACGGACGGGGGAGGTGAGGCGTCATGCGAGTCCTGGTTGCTCTTGACGACGCCCCCGTATCGGCCCGTGCCGCCCGGACGGCGGCCCGACTCTTTGCCGGCCAGCAGGATGTCGAGTTCCTGGTCATGAACGTTTCACCCGTTTCGGTCAGCTGGATAGGCGCCGCCGACTACGGAGTCGTTTCGCCCATGCTTATGGACTCCCGATGGTTCGAAGCCAATCCCGCCGAGGACGACGACCACGAGCATGCGCTGATGGCCGAGGCCGCTGCAGCAGGTATCACCCACGCCGAGGTGATGACCCCCTCGGGTGATCCTGTAGCGCAGATCTGCGCCGCTGCCGAGACGCATGCTGTCGATGTCATCGTCGTGGGATCCCACGACAAGAGCGCGCTCCGCCGGCTGTTCGACCCTTCGGTGGCATCGGGAGTCGTGCGCCATACGTCTTTGCCCGTCGTCGTGGTGAGTGGCGCGCCCGAACACCGCTGATGGCGATTCGAGCCTCCATCACGAAAGAGCGGGGACACCTCATCGTCTTGTGGCTCGGCGCCGCCATCCTTCTCGGCGGGCTCCTGGGGTTCGCTCGAATCAACCGCTCCGGCCTCGACGACGCCGACCCGGCTCGACAGCGACCTGGGTTTCTCGACGCCGGCCTCCTCCCCCTGCCCGCGCCGGCGCTCGAGGCCGACCGACCGCGACCCGGCAACCCGGCGGTCGTGTTCTTCGTGCGCCGACGTGACGTCGACCCGCTCTGTCGATCGCTGACCGAGGGGGGACTCGCCCAACGGGCCGACGTGGTCGTCGTGGCCGCCGGCCCTGGCCGTTGCGACGGCACAACGGTCATCGTCGACCGACAAGACCGACTGGCGCGCGCCTACGGGCTTCCGCAGACCAGAGAAAGGCAGACACAGGTCGGGTACGCGGTCGTCGACGGCGATGGCCAGATCCGCTACCGGACCCTCGACCCGGTGATCGCCGGAGACCTGTCGGAAGTCAACACCGTCCTCAGGGCGATTGAATGAACGCTCCGATGGAACGCAAGGCCGACACGATGACGCTGCGACTCTGCCTGTGGTGCGTCGCCGCCATCGCCATCGAAGTCGGTCTCTACCTCTCGTACCGAGGCCATGACGCCCGCTTCCATTGGTTCACCCACTTCTTCGTCGGGTCGTCGGCCGCGCTGTTGGCCATGGCTGCTCGCACCCTCCGAACTCGCCGCCCCGTCGCCTATCCGTTCGTGTGGTTGGGGGCCGCCCACGTGTTCGCGATGACACCCGACCTGCTGTTCGCCGCAGGGACGGTGCACGAGCGGTGGATGGACCTGTTCCTCGGTCACGTCAGCTCCCATTACGTCCCGGGGCGCAATCTCACCTGGTACGCCGTGTTCCTAATGTTCCTCGGCGGCTACCTGTTCGCCGTCGACCGGACTCGGACCGCATGACCGACGACCTGTTCGTCACGAGTTGGGGTCGGGGGCCCGACGTCGTGTTCCTGCACGGACTGGGTGCCTCGTCACGGTACTGGGAGGGATTGGCCCGAGCGGGAGGCGGGTACCGCGGGACGGCACCCGACCTCCTCGGGTTCGGGCGATCGCCCCGTCCGCCCGACGCGACCTATGACGCGGACTGCCACGTCACCGCCCTTGAGCGGACGCTGCCGCCACGAGCGTTCGTGGTCGCCCACTCGATGGGGGCCATCGTCGCCGCCGCCTTCGCCGCGCGTCACCCCGAGCGCGTCAGTGGCCTCCTCCTCCTCGGGCTTCCCGCCTACCCCGACGAGGCCACTGCCCGGCACTCCATTGGGGGACTCGGTCTCTTGGCCCGCCTCACCGCCGAGGGACGCCCGTCGGCTCGGTTGATCTGCACGGCGATGTGTCGGATACGACCACTGGCCATCGCCCTGGCGCCGATCGTCATTCGTGACCTGCCACCAGCCGTGGCGTCCGACGGGGCCCGCCACACGTGGCCGTCCTACAGCCGGAGCCTCCGCTGCGTCGTCCTCGAACACCGCGTCGTCGACGACCTCAATGCCACGAGCAGTCCCGTGCACCTCGTGCACGGCGAAGCCGACCGGTCCGCGCCCGTGGCCTACGTCCAGGAGCTCGTCGACCGCACGCCACTTCGACGACCTCGGCTGCAACTGCACCTTCTGGAGGGCGACCACCACCTGGCCGTCCGTCGGCCCGAAACCGTCGCCGCCCTCCTCGCCTCATGCATGGACGTCGCCGGAGGGGCGTGAGTGGGAGGGGCCGGCGTGGACCATGATGAACGCGTGGCTGTACGGATCCTGCTCATCGAGGACGACGACCGGATACGCGAAACGACTGGCCTGCTCCTCGAGGAGGAGGGCTACGAGGTGAGCGGCGCGGCATCGGCCGAGGACGGGCTCGAGCTCTTCTCGTCCGAGACCTGTGGGGCCGTGCTCCTCGACTTGATGCTGCCGGGCATGGACGGCTTCGAATGCTGTCGGCAGTTGCGACGGCAGAGCGACGTTCCCATCATCATGCTGACGGCCAAGACCGACCCCTTCGATGTCGTGGGAGGACTCGAGGCCGGAGCCGACGACTATCTGACCAAGCCGTTCCACGGCAAAGAGTTGACGGCGCGCATCCGAGCCCTCCTGCGAAGAGCCCGCTCCGCACCGCCGGGGGCCGACTCCACGATCCGGGTGGGCGAACTCGAGATCCGACCCGAGGAGGGCCGCGTCTCCAAGCGCGGTGACGAGCTGGCACTCACGAAGACGGAGTTCCGGCTGCTCTGCGAGATGGCGGAACACCCGGGCCGCGTGTACAGCCGAGAGGTTCTCCTCGACCGGGTGTGGGGCTACAGCTACGTCGGGGATGGGAAGCTCGTCGACGCGCACATCCATCGCCTGCGGACGAAGATCGAGGACGACCCCGCGGATCCGCAGCACGTCGTGACGGCGCGTGGCCTCGGCTACAAGGTGGTCTCCTGATTCGGCTGTTCGCCCGGCGCCGGCGACGACTCCGCTTTCGCGTGACCACGATGTTCGCCATCGGCGGACTGCTCACGGTGGCGGCGCTGTCGGCCACGACGTACGTCTTGTCGAACCGCTACCTCCTCACCCAACGCGAGACGTCGGCGGTGCGCCAGACGCAGGCCAACGCGAGGCTCGTCCGCAGCCTGTTGCGCACCCCGGACGCGGACGTCCCGCAGCTGCTGGCGACGCTCGGTGCCCCGTCAGCGGGTCTGTCGTTGGTCCGCCTCGACGACGAGTGGTTCGCGGCGTCCCCGGCAGTCAGCCCCAACGCCGTTCCACCGGGACTTCGTGACCTCGTCCTCGACGAGCGAGTACCGGGAAGGCAGCGTTGGGTGGCCGACGGGGCCCCGGTCCTCGCCGTCGGGATGCCGCTCGACGATGACAGCGCGTACTTCGAGGTCTTTCCGCTGGCCGAGTTGTCCCGCACCCTCGGCACGATCCGGTTCTCACTCGTCGCCGCGAGCGCGCTGGCATTTGCCGGCAGCGTCGCGCTGGGCTCCTGGGCGTCGGCGAGGGTCCTGCGACCGGTCGGCGACATCGGCCGGGCGGCGGCGGCGATCGCCGCGGGACGCCTCGATGCCCGGCTCGACGCGCAGGGTGACGACGAACTGTTCGCCCTGGCCACGGGATTCAACGCCATGGTCGACTCCCTCCAGGAGCGCATCGATCGCGACGCGAGATTCGCCTCTGACGTCAGCCACGAGCTTCGGTCCCCGTTGACGACGCTGCGCTCTGCCGTGGAACTCATGCAGGTGCGAAGTGAGTCGCTGGACATCCGCTCCCGCCGGGCGCTCGACCTCCTGGCGCAGGAGGTCGATCGCTTCGAAGGTCTCGTCCAAGACCTCCTCGAGATCTCCCGCTACGACGCCGGGGTGGCGCGTCTCGAACTCGAGCCGGTCGACCTCGTCGCGATGCTTCGCCGCGTCCTCCACGAGGACAACGTACGAGGGGTCGACGTGCAAGTCGAAGGGGAAGACACGGTCGAGGTCATCGATCGACGGAGGATCGAACAGTCACTTCGCAACCTCGTCAGGAACGCCAACGCCCATGGGGATGGCGTCACGGTCGCAGGCGTCCGCGCAGAGCCATCCTCGATCATCCTGTGGATCGAAGATCACGGTCCCGGCGTCGCCGCGGCCGACCGCGGGGGCATCTTCGAACGGTTCTTCCGCGGTGCGACCGCGGGTCGCCGATCTTCGAGCGACGGCGCCGGCCTCGGTCTCGCTTTGGTGAGCGAGCACGTCGCGCTCCACCGCGGCCAGATCTGGGTCGAGGACGTCAGCCCGACGGGAGCCCGGTTCTTGATCCAGCTTCCCCGGGGGGAACCATGAATCGCCGAGCGGCGTCGGCGGCGGTCGTGGCCCTCGCGTTGATGTCGACGAGCTGCGGCCTTCGTGGCGAGTCGACACCGACCCGCCTCGATGACATCGCCTTGCCACCCGAGCCCGTACCCGAGGAGGCCCGCCCCGAGGAAGAAGGCCCTTCGACCGTCGTGTTTTTCGTTCGAGGCGACCGGCTCGAGGCGGTTGAGCGCTCGACGCCCCCCTCGCTCACCTCAGCGATGCGAGGCCTCCTGGAGGGACCGCGTGAGACCGAAGCCGACCGTGGGCTCAGGTCTGCCGTCCCGGCCGGCACGTCCCTCCGATCCACCTCAGTGGTCAATGGCCTCGCGACGATCGATCTCTCCGACGACTTCTCGTCGGTCGTGGGGCCGGAGCAGGTGCTGGCGATGGCGCAGATCGTGTACACGGCAACGTCGATCCCGGAATCCACCGAGGTGCAGATCGCCATCGAAGGCGCCCCGATCGACGCTGCTCGCGGCAACGGGAGCCTGTCCAGCGGCCCGGTGCGACGTGACGACTACCCCGACTTCGCCGCCGGCTGACCGACTTCGTCACAAGAACCGAACCTCAGCGCAACCGTGTCGCATCGTGGACCGACGATCCTGAAGGCATGTTCTCCATCAATATCGAGACCGTCGAGCGCGCCGCCGTCTGCCGGATCCACGGTGAGGTCGACTCCGCCAGCGCGGGTGCACTCCGGGAGACGATGGGCACGTTGACGGCGTACCCCCGGGTCGTCCTCGACTTCTCGGGAGTGCCGTTCATCGACTCGGCCGGTCTCGGGACGATCATCGGAGGAACGCGCCGAGTCCGCGCCTCCGACGGCGAGATGGTCCTGTGCTCGGCTCGACGATCCATCCATCGTCTCCTGTACGCCGTCGGCATGGACCGGATCCTGCCGATCTTCGACTCGCTCCCCGAGGCCCTCCAATCCTTCGACCACGAGAGCGCCGCCGCCGGCGCCACGCGTTGAAGGCTGATGTTGGCCCGGACAGGTTCTCAAACGTGCGCAACTCGAAGTACCGCATCGACATTCGCTTCCACGCCAACCGACTCCTCCTGAGCATTGACGGCGCTCCCGGGCCCGACGGAGAGCGTCACCTATCGGAGGTTCGCGCGGCCGCGGCGAAGTGCGGCCTGGAAGTGGTCATCCGTCGCCCTCAGCGCCGCGATGTGCCGGCGCAAACGTCGCTCCGACCGCCGAAGCGAGTGCGATGAGGCGAGAGATCAGTGAGGGCTGAAGCGTCGCCCTCCCTGCAGACGCGAGGTCCTGACTCCGGAGAAGCTGCGACTGGCGGCCCAGTTGGAGACGCTGCTGCTCGTCATCGACGAGAACCGCCTCCGGCGGGCCACCTGATGTAGGGACGTCGGGCTGCTTTCGGTCGCAGCCCGACGTCCCTACGGGTCGATCAGACGGCGTCGCTTCCCATCTCGCCCGTACGGACCCGCATCAACCGGTCCACATCGAGCATCCACACCTTCCCATCACCGATGGCTCCCGTGTGCGCGCACTTCCGCACGATGTCGAAGACCCGATCAGCGTCGTCGATGGCACAGATGACCTCGACCTTGATCTTGGGGATCAGGTCGACGTCGTACTCCGCACCCCGGTAGGTCTCGGTGTGCCCGCCCTGGCGGCCGAAGCCTTTCACCTCGGTGACGGTCAGACCGAGGACGCCGGCGCTCTTCAGCCCGTCCTTTACGGATTCGAGCATGTGGGGCTTCACGATGGCGGTGATCAACTTGATCATGAGTCCGCCCCCGCATGGACGGAGGTGCTGGTGGATTCCTGGATGGGGGCTGGGCGCATCATCGGCGTGACGTCCGGGCCGTAGCCGGGAGCTCCGTGTTCGAGCACGTCAAGCCCGGCAAGCTCCTCCTCCTCCGAAACCCGAAGGCCAACGGTGGCCTTGATCAGGAGGAAGAGCAGGCCGGCAGTCACGGCCACGAAGGCTCCGACGGCAGCGACGCCGATCGCTTGGCTGACGAGCTGGTCGGTACCGCCGCCGTAGAAGAGCCCCTTCGCCCAGAAGTCGGTGTCCTCTGTGGCGAAGAGTCCGACACACAGCGTGCCGAACGCTCCGCAGACGCCGTGTACCGAGATGGCGCCCACCGGGTCGTCGATCTTGATGCGGTCGAAGAAGAACACTGAGGCGACCACCAAAAGCCCGGCGAGGGCTCCGATGACGATGGCGCCGACGTTGCTGACCGCCGCCGTGCCCGCCGTGATGCCGACGAGGCCGGCGAGCATGCCGTTGGCCGTCATGGCGACGTCGGGCTTGCCACTCTTCGCCCAGATCGCCAGCATGGCGACGATCGCGCCCGCCGCCGCGGCGAGGGTCGTCGTGACGGCGATGCCACCGATGGCGCCGTCGGCGGCCAACTCCGAGCCGGGGTTGAACCCGTACCATCCGACCAGCAGGATGAACGTGCCGAGGACGGCATAGGGGATGTTGTGCGCAGGGATGGCGCGGGCACGACCGTCGGGCCCGTACTTCCCGAGCCGCGGCCCGAGGACGAGCGCTCCCATGAGCGCTGCGACGCCGCCCGTCATGTGCACCATCGTCGAGCCGGCGAAGTCGTGGAATGGGGTCGACAACTGAGCCAACCAACCGCCGCCCCAGTTCCAGTGCACGACGACCGGATAGATGACGGCCGAGATGACGATGGAGTAGAGGAAGTAGCTCTTGAACTTCGTCCGTTCCGCCATCGCCCCCGAGACGATCGTCGCCGCCGTGGCTGCGAATGCCACCTGGAAGATGAACGTGACCGGCACGGTCAGGGTCCCGTATTGGAAGGCGCCGTCACCGAGGAACCAGCCGCCGGCACCGATGAAGTCGTTTCCTTCGGTGCCGAAGGCGATGGCGTACCCGACGGCGAAGAACGCAAGCGCTCCGGCGCAGAAGTCCATCAGGTTCTTCATCATGATGTTGGCGACGCTCTTGGCTCGGGTGAGCCCCGCCTCGACGAGGGCGAAACCGGCCTGCATGAAGATCACCAGCACGGCGCACAGGAGGACGAACACGTTGTCGAGGTTCGTCTGCACGTCCTCCGCAGAGATCGTCACCTCCTGCGCCCACGCCGCTTCGGAGGTGAGCAGCACGAGGCCGGCTACGAGCGCGCCGCCTGTGATCCAACTCTTCCGTTTCAACAACTGAGGTCCTTTCGCTTCGATCGGTGCCTGCGCTACGGCGTTGCCGTTGTCCCCGGTTCCGGGGGGCGCTGATCGTCACGGTAGGAAGTCGCAATGTCGTGCCCATATCCGTTGTGTGAACTGCGGATGACAGAGCCGAATTGCGGCGCGGCTCAGACGAAGGCAGAGGCGAAGATCAGGGAGACGATCGTCATCACCTTGATGAGGATGTTCATCGCCGGGCCGGAGGTGTCCTTGAAGGGATCGCCGACGGTGTCGCCGACCACCGCCGCCTTGTGGGGTTCGGAGCCCTTGCCTCCGTGGTGCCCGGCCTCGATGTACTTCTTGGCGTTGTCCCAGGCACCGCCGGCGTTGGCCATGAAGATGGCGAGACAGAACCCGGTCACCAGCGCACCGGCGAGGAAGCCCCCCAACGCATCGACGTTGATGAACCCGATGACGAGCGGCACGACGATGGCAAGAGCACCGGGCACGAGCATCTCCCGCAGCGCCGCCGTGGTAGAGATGTCGACACACTTGGCGTACTCGGGAACGACACCTTCCCGCCCCTCGCGGAGACCGGGGATCTCTCGGAACTGGCGGCGCACCTCCTCGATCATCTTGTTGGCGGCACGGCCGACCGCGTCGATCGTCAGGGCGGCGAACAGGAAGGGAAGCATCGCCCCGAGGATGAGGCCGATGAACACGTCGACTTCGCCTACATCGAGGTTGAGAATGTGGCCCTCCACCAGCAAGGACGCTTCGAAGGCCTTGAACAGTGCGAGGGCGGTGAGGGCCGCGGAGCCGACCGCGAAGCCCTTGGCGACGGCGGCCGTGGTGTTGCCGAGGGAGTCGAGGCTGTCGGTTACCTGGCGGACCTCCGGCGGCATGTGGGCCATCTCGGCGATGCCGCCGGCGTTGTCGGCGATGGGCCCGTAGGCGTCCACGGAGACGACGACGCCGGTTGTGGCCAGCATTCCGATGGCGGCGACGGCGATCCCGTAGATGCCGAGCCCGGCGACCGCCTGCTCACCCCCGTAGAACGCGAGCCCGACGCCGACGGCGATCAGGGCCACCGAGGCGGCGACCGAGACCATGCCCGCCGAGATACCTCCGAGGATCGTCGTCGCCGGTCCGGTCTCGGCCTGGGCGGCGATCTTCTTCACCGGCCCGTATTGGTCCGAGGTCCAGATCTCCGCGACCTTGCCGATGGCGTACCCGACGAACAGGCCACCGATCACGGCCAAGGGCAGACCCCACCAGTTTTCGATGACCTCGCTGCCGTCGAACATCGTGTAGGCGAGGGCGACGACGCCGACGACGGTGATCGCGGCGGCGACGTTGGTGCCCCGGTGCAAGGCCTTGGAGAGGTCGTGGACGGAGGTGCTTCCCGATGACTTGACGAAGAAGGCGCCGATGATCGACGCCACCATGCCGACAGCGGCGATGGCCAGCGGGAAGAGGAAGAGCTCGGGCACACGTTCAAGAGTGACGGGAATGTCCCGTCCGTTGACGACGAGCACCGGGATGAAAGCGGCCAGCGCGATCGGGGCGATGATCGACCCGCTGTAGGACTCGAACAGGTCTGCGCCCATGCCGGCGACGTCGCCCACGTTGTCGCCGACGTTGTCGGCGATCGTGGCCGGGTTCCTGGGGTCGTCTTCGGGAATGCCCGCCTCGACCTTTCCGACGAGGTCGGCGCCAACGTCAGCGGCTTTGGTGTAGATCCCGCCGCCGACGCGCGAGAACAATGCGATGGAGCTGGCACCGAGTCCGAACGCGGTCAGGACGCTGAACGGATCGTCGACCTGCAACCACTCGACGTAGACGAGGTAGCTCAGGGCCAGGCCGAGCAGCGACAACCCGGCGACGGTGAAGCCCATCACCGCTCCGCCGCGGAAGGCCAGAGGCAGCGCCAATTGCGGCCCTGATCGCGCCGCCTCGGCCGTACGGGCGTTGGCGAGGGTGGCGACGGTCATGCCGATGAAACCGGCGAGCCCGGAGAGCACGGCCCCCGAGATGTACGCGATCGCGCCCCAAGGCCGGCCGTAGTCGAGGAACGCGGCGATGAGAATCGTCATCAACACCACGAAGCCGGCGACCCAGGTGTACTCGCGGCGGAGGAAGGCTCGGGAGCCCTGTTGGATGGCCTCCATGAGCTCGACCATCCGCTCGTTGCCGGGGCTCGCCCGTTTCACCACCTTGAAGAAATAGGTGGCCAACACCAGTGCAGCGGCGGCGGACGCAAGGGCGAGGTAGGGGATCAGGTCCACGTTGTTGTTCTCCAAGGTGAGGCGGTAGATGGGGTGCTGGTCATGCAGGGACTCGACGGACGAACACCTGTCGGGCCACGGTGCTGCCAAGGGTCCGGTCGTGGCCGCCGATGCGGAGCACGAGCGGGCCGTCGAAGGGATGCTTCTCCCGAACCTCGACCAGTGCGCCGGGCCGGACACCCAAGGTGTCGAGGAAGGCGACCAGCTGGGGGTCGGTCGAGCCGGGCACGGCGACCTCGGCGACGTCACCGGGTTCGAGGGCGTACAACGGTGGCAGTTCCGCGACCTCGCCTGACTCCGCAGCCGGGATCGGGAACCCATGGGGGCAAGACGCGGGGCGGTCGAGGGCGACGAAGAGGCGGTCCTCGACCTCCTGCGGCAGCTCGTGCTCGAATGATCCGGCGAGGCGATCGGCCTCGTTCCACGGGTAGCCGAGCGTGTCGGACAGGAACCGCTCGACGATGCGGTGTCGGCGAATGGCGGCAATCGCGGCCTGGCGGCCCGAAGGGGTCAACGCCACACCTTTGTAGGGCCGATGGTGGGCGAGTCCGCGATCGGCCAAGCGCTTCACCGTTGCGGTGACGGTGCCCGCGCTTACGCCGAGTTTCTCCGCGAGGCGGCCGGTGTGTGCCTCCGCGCCGTCGCCGTCCGCCGCGGCCTGCTGGCGATAGATCGCCTTGAGGGTCTCGCGCTCCGACTTCGTGAGAATCTCGCTGTGGCGCACGGCGGACGCACTCACCGGTTCGGGGACTCCGTCATGACCTCGGCGCGGTGACGGCGCCATCCGTTGACGCCGAGGACGATGAACGTCAGGAGCACGAGCGGCGTCACGATCAACGCCGCCGGCCCCACCACGGCAGCAGCATCATGATCGCTCGTGTCGAGCACCAGGTAAGTGACGAACACGACGTAGAACGAGACGAGCACCACTCCCTCCCACCGTCGGATCTCGAACCTGTTCCAGAAGATGGGCGCGAGCACGAACGTCGCCGCCAGCATCACGGGCAGGTCGAGGCGAAGCGAAGCGTCACTCACCGGTACGCCGTTTGGCGCAATCAGTCCGGTCGCACCGAGTACGCACATCAGGTTGAACAGGTTCGACCCGATGACATTGCCCACGGCGATGTCGCGCTGACCCCGGAAGGCGGCGGTCATCGACGTGGCCAATTCGGGGAGGGAGGTGCCTATCGACACGACCGTCAGCCCGATCACCAAGTCGCTCAGTCCAACTGCCGACGCGATCGTCGTCGCCGAGTCGACGAGCAGCTGCGACCCGAGGATGAGAGCCGCCAGCCCCGCGACGAGCAAGAGGCCCTGTACGACCAACGGCCGCTCGACCACCGGGACCTCGAGCGCCTCGACGGAGTCCGCGTACTCCTCGGACACCTCGGGGGTCTCCCGACGGGCTCCCCGGATCAGCCAGCCCGTGTACGCGAGGACGCCGGCGAAGAGGACGGCGCCGTCGAGCCTTCCGATCCGGTTGTCGAGCGACAGCACGATCGTGAGGACCGACACCGCGAACAACAACGGGACGTCTATCCGGATGATCCGTTGCGACACCGCCAGACCGCCCACGATGGCGGAAGCACCGAGGATCAACAGGATGTTCACGATGTTGCTGCCGACCACGTTGCCGAAGGCGACATCGGTGCTGCCCGAGAAGGCGGCGCCGACGCTCACCGCAAGCTCAGGAGCGCTCGTACCGAAGGCGACGACGGTCAACCCGATGATCACCGGCTGAATCCCGAAGCGGGTAGCAATTGACGCCGCCCCACGCACCAGTAGCTCCGCACCGCCGACCAGCGCAACGAGCCCGATCGCCAAAGCAAGGCCGGTCGACGCACTCATCGCGTGCGGCTCAAGCCGGTGGGACCTGCAATTTGGGCGACAACCATCCCGAGATCTCTCCTCGTTTCGGATGAATGCCGACCAGACTTCCCGGCTTCGCCAGGCGGCACCATAGCGGCGTTCCGGCGGCGGCTCGAACTGCAACAATCGCTGATCCCGGTGAGCCTGCTGCTCCTCATAGTCGGGCTCCTCGTGCTGGCGAAGGGCGCCGACGTCTTCGTTGTCGCTGCCGCGCGCCTCGCCATCACCTTCCGACTCTCGCCGGTCGTGGTCGGCGCGGTCGTCGTTGGGTTCGGCACCGGGGCTCCCGAGTTGCTGGTGTCGTCCGTAGCTGCCGCTCGCGGGTCGCTGGATCTCGCGATCGGCAACGTCGTGGGCTCCAACATGGCGAACATGACGCTCGTACTCGGTGTCGCCGGCATCATCGCCCGCCCCGCCGCGGTGCCTCGTGTCATCCGGCGGGAGGCGCCGCTCGCGCTTGCGACGGTGGCGCTGTTGGCAGCGCTCGTTCAGAACGGCCTGTCGCGGGTTGAAGGCGCCGTGCTTTTGTCGGCATTGGTGCTGTCGTTGTTCTTGATGCTTCGAAACACCGACGCGACGGGTCCGGAGACGGACGAGGCCTTGCCCACGGCGGAGTTCGTCGACGAGGTCGAAGAGTTCGTCGAGGAGGCCGGCGAGAACGAGGTTGCCGACGTCATCGCCGCGTCCACGTCCCGAGATGTGATGAGGGTCGTTGCCGGTCTCGCAGCAACCGTGGCTGGCGCCCAGCTGTTGGTCGCCGGAGCGCAGCGGATCGCCGAGGGGTTCGACCTCTCGGCCGGGTTCGTCGGCGTGACGATCGTTGCCGTCGGGACGTCGCTGCCAGAGCTGGTCACGGCGATCCAGTCCGCACGCCGAGGCGAGACGTCGCTCCTCGCCGGGAACGTGCTCGGCAGCAACGTGTTCAACAGCACCGCCGTGGCCGGGCTCGCAGCACTGATCGGACCCCAGGCGCTGACCAATGCGGGCCTCACCGTCGTGGCGACGTCGGCGATGGTCGCTATCGCCGTCCTCGCCTGGCTCTTCCTCGGACTCGGAGGCCGCCTCCGCCGATGGGAAGGATCCGTCCTGCTCGGTGTCTACGCCATGACGCTGTTCTTCATCCGCTGAGCCCGTGGTGGGCCCTTCCGGAGTGCGGAAGGGCCCCACGAAGACCTCAAGATTTCGGGCTGGACGGGATCGCCTTCTTCGATGGACTCTGCACCTTCTTCGCGCGCGCTGCGGGCGAAGGTGTAGAGCTGCCGTTGGCGTTCCCGGTCGACCGGGCCGCCAACTGGGTCAAGATCGCCTGGAAGTCGATGCCGGTGAGGCTGTTCGCGATCGCCATCCCCTGTTCGACATTTGAGGCGACGGTTCGGGTCAAATCCGAAGCACCGTCGGTGGAGATCACCGTCATATTCTCGATCGCCGAGAGCGGCTCGGACGCGGCGCGGACGATCTCCGGAAGCATGCGGGACAGGATCTCGAGGATCGCAGCCGCGTCGTACTGCTTGTAGGCATCGGCCCGCTGACGCATGGCTTCGGCTTCGGCCTCGCCCTTCGCCAGGGTGGCGGACGCGTCTGCCGCGCCTTCCCGCTCGACTGCGGCAGCGATGGCCTCTCGCTTGGCCCGCTCGGCCTCACCGCTGAGCCGGGACTGCTCGGCCGCCGCTTCCGCAGCGGCGATGGTCGCAGCTCTGTCAGATTCCGCGCGGAGTAGGGCGGAGGTCTTTGCCGCCTGGGCTTCCTGTTCCATCCGGTACCTGGCGGCGTCCGCCGGCTTGCGGATGTCGGTGTCGAGTCGCCGGTCGGTGAGCGCGGCGTTCTGCACCGCGACCTGCTCCTGGGCTTTCAGGATCTCCTGATCCTGCGCTGCTTGTGCGAGCGGCCCGGCTGCCGTCGCACGCGCGTGGGCGGCGTCGGTCTCGGCCTTGATCTCCGCCTGCTTGAGCTCGAACTGGCGCTGCGAGATGGCGATTGCTTCCTCCGCCAACAGCCGCTCCTGCTCCGCCGCCTGTCGAGCCTTGGCCTCGGCCACCGCGGCCTCCATCTCGACACGAGCGGCCTCAGGACGTCCGATGTCCGTCAGGTAAGACCCCTCCGTCTGGATGTCCTGGAGCTGGAAGGTGTCGAGGGCGAGGCCTTGGTTCGTCAACGACGACTCGGCCTCCTCGGCGACGGCCGAGGCGAATCTGGCTCGGTCCTTGATGATCTCGTCCACCGTGAGCCGCCCGACGATGGCGCGCAGCGATCCTGCCAGCACCTCCTGCGTGAAACCCTCGATGCCATCCTGCTGATCCAGGAAGCGCTGAGCCCCCGCTCGGATGGCGTCCTCGTTGCCTCCGATCTTGACGATGGCGACGCCATCGAGATCGCACTTGATCCCTTGGGCGCTGACCGCGCCTCGGATGCCGACGGAGATGCGACGCGACGAAAGGTCCATCACGTGCAGCTTCTGCACGAATGGGAGGACGAACACACTGGCCCCCATCACGACCTTCTGGCCGGACATGTCCGTCGAGATCTGACCCGTTTCCGGGTTCTTGACGGGCTTGCCTTTCCGGCCAGTGATGATGAAGGCATCGTTCGGCCCCGCGACCTTGACGCGCTGGACGATCAGCAACACGACGAGCACGAGAAAGCCGAGGACGGCGATCAGTGCGATGAGCAAGGGCGAGAACCCCATGTCACTCTCCTTTGTTGAGCGGG
>JBKJLU010000445.1:0-6002 GCA_046596815.1 Acidimicrobiales bacterium
GAGATCCGGCTCTACGAGCTGCGCCACGCGGAAGCCGTCAGCCAGGTGGAGCTCGCCGGCCGCCTCGATGTCACCCAAGGCGCCATCTCCAAGCTCGAGCACTCCGAGGACGTCCGCGTCTCGACGCTGCGCCAGTACCTCGAAGCACTCGGCGCCCGCCTCGAGCTCGTCGCCGTGTTCGAGGATGAGGAACGACGAGTGCCGATCCACCTTGGCAAGGACTCGGCTGCGTAAGCGCCGACGGCCAGGCCCGACAACATGGCGGACGACATCGACCTCGTAGCCGATCTCAACGCCCAGGACTGACGACGGGTTCGGCTGGTCGCTTTTCGGCAACGCTCGCGATCCGCGTCTCGTTCGTGTCGGCTCGACGCTTCATGCCGCCAACCGAGACGCTCAAGCAATCGTCCGCGTCGTCGCCGCCGACGATCAAGTGCACTTCGAGATGGGTCTGTCCGATTCGTTGTGTAAACGGTCGTGGCGTTCATTGGTTTAGAGGTGCTTGGTGATGCGCTCACCGTAGTGAACGATGAGGACGTTGAGGACGGCCTTCCAGCCGTTGGCCCGGCCGGTCATGTTCGACCGGTTCGGCTTGTGCTCGATGGCTTTGAGGTAGAGGACCTTCATGGCGGCCTGCTCGGTCGGGAAGTGACCGCGGTGCCGGACGGCTCGCCGGAACCTGGCGTTGAGCGACTCGATCGAGTTGGTCGTGTAGACGATCTTGCGGAGCTCGGGCGGGAACTCGAGGAACGGCACGAACTCTTCCCAGGAGTTCTCCCACGACCGGATCATCGCCGGGTACTTGTCGACCCACCGCTCGGAGAATTCGGCGAACGCCTCCTCGGCCGCGGGGACGGTCGGCGCCGTGTAGATCGCCCGGAGACCTTGGGCGATCTGACCCCAGTACTTCTTCGACGCGAACCGCAAACTATTCCGCACGAGATGCACGACGCACGTCTGGACGGTCGTGTCGGGCCACACCGTGCGCACCGCGTCGGGAAGGCCTTGCAAGCCGTCGCAGCAGGTGATGAGCACGTCGGCGACACCGCGGTTGCGGAGCTCGGTCAGCATCGTCATCCATTGCTTGGCTCCCTCCCCGCCGCTCGGGCCCATCCACAACCCGAGGACGTCGCGTTCGCCTTCGAGGTTAACGCCGATAGCCACGTACACGGGCCGGTTCGCGACCTGGGTGTCTCGGACCTTGACCACGATGGCGTCGATCAACACCACCGCATAGATCGGGTCCAACGGCCGCGACTGCCAGGCCTCCATGTCGGCGACGATGGCGTCGGTGATCCGACTGATCGTGTCCTTCGAGATGCTGGTGGCGTAGATCTCCTCGAGATGCGAGCGGATCTCCCCGGTCGTCGACCCTTTCGCGTAGAGCGAAATGATCTGGCCCGATAAGCCATCGAGGCGACGCTCACCTTTCGGGACCAGGACCGGGTCGAACGTCCCCGCCCGATCGCAGGGCATGGCCACCTCGACCTGGCCGACCTCGGTCGTCACCGTCTTGGGGTAGGTCCCGTTCCGGGAGTTCCCCGAGTGGTGCCCGGTGACGGCGTGGCGTTCATAGCCCAAGTGGTCGGTCAGCTCGACCGACAAGCCCGTCGACAACACCCGGCCCAACAAGGCCGGCAACAAGCCGCCCTCCCCGGTCAAGGCGATGCCCTCGGACCGGGCCTGGTCGACAAGATGGGCCGCGAGCGCGTCGAGCTCACCGCCGGCCAGCGACATCGCCACCAGCTCGCCGGGTCTCCTCGACTCGGTCTCGTTACTCTCCATGTTCGTGGTCACAGACATCAGCCTTTCGAGTCCGCAGCCGTCAGCTGCGGACCATCAGGCCACGCCGTTTACACACACCGTCGGACAGACCACCGCAGCGACATTGCTGCTTGACATCAACTGTCGTGGGATGTCTTCGGGGGTGGTCCCAGCCGTTTCGGGGAGCGCGGTTCTGGGGCACCGTCCGAGGGCGCTGCGCTATCGGCAGGGCGGTGCGCGTGCAGAACGGGCAGGCTGTGAGGATGCCTGTGACGGGGATCGGTGAGCGACCCTCCACCCGTTATGTGCGGAGCGCTGACACGCATATCGCCTACCAGGTGCTGGGAGATGGACCGCTCGACGTCGTGTTCCTCACAACTTTCTACAGTCACCTCGAGCTGCAGTGGGAGGAGCCGGCGGTGGCGCGGTTCCTGCGCCGCATCGCCGGTTTCTCGCGGGTCATCATGCTCGATCAGCGAGGAATGGGATTGAGCGACCGCGGGATCGCTACGGACGCCATCGAGGAGCGCATGGATGATGTCCGCGCCGTGCTCGATGTGCTCGAGGCGCCTGTCGCCGTGCAGTTCGGCTGCGGGCAAGCGTCGCGGCTGTCGGCACTGTTCGCTGCCACCTACCCTGAGCGGACCCAGGCGCTCGTGCTGTACGGCAGCTTCGCCCGCTCTCGACGCGACGATCCCGACTACCCGTGGGGGATGACCGAGGATCAAGCCGAGGCGATGCTTTCCCTCGTCGAGCTCTTCATGACTGACGACGAATCGATGAGCGCACGGTTCGCTGAACTCGCACCGAGCGCGGCCGGTGACCCGGCGGCCCTGCAGCGATGGATGCGCCTGTATCGCTCCGCGGTCAGCCCCCGAGAAGCCGCCCGTCAAATCCGGATCGCATCGGCAGTCGACATCCGTCACGTCCTGTCGTCGATCCGGGTTCCCACCCTGGTACTTCACCGCCGCGACGACCACTTCGCCGCCTTCGACGCCGGCCGCTACACCGCGGAGCACATTCCCGGCGCTCGGTTCGTGGAACTGACCGGCGGCGACCATCTGCCCTGGTTCGGCGAACAGGACGGTCTGCTCGGCGAGGTCGAGGAATTCCTCACCGGAGTACGCCCTACCCCCGAACTCGACCGCGTGCTCGCCACGGTGCTATTCACCGACATCGTGGACTCGACGGCACAGTCGAGCGCCCTCGGTGATCGGCGTTGGCGGGAGCTACTCGACGATCACGACGACCTTGTGCGCCGCGAGTTGCACCAGTTCCGGGGCCGGGAGATCAACACGACCGGCGACGGGTTTCTCGCCACCTTCGACGGTCCCGCTCGCGCGATCCGGTGCGCCCAGGCCATCGTGCAGGCCGTGCAGAGCCTGGGCCTCCGAGTTCGCGCCGGATTGCACACTGGCGAGTGCGAACGCCGCGGCGATGACGTCGCCGGAATCACGGTGCACATCGGCGCTCGCGTAGTCGCTCGCGCCGAACCCGACGAAGTGCTCGTGTCCCGCACACTCGTTGACCTGGTCGCCGGATCCGGAATCGAGTTTGTCGACCGCGGCGAACACGAACTCAAAGGCGTGCCCGGCTCCTGGCGCCTCTTCAGTGTCATCGACTAAATCGTCCCGTAGCCGGCGTTGTGGGGCACCTTGGTTGAGTCGGGACGGTCAAACTCACGTGGCCGTGACGAAGGCCATGTGATAGCGGAAGGTGTCGTCGTCGGCGTTGGCGTTCTCCCATACCTCGAAGTCGTCGATGCGCCCGATGATCTCGAGCATGGGCCGCCAGCTGCTCTCTGACCGCCGGCTGAAAAGTCGGCGGCCTCGCGAGGGCGTGGCGGCATCGAGGTCGGAGAAGTGCTCGATGTCGGGGCCACCCCAGACGCCGATCGCCACCGTCGCGTCAGGAACAAGGACGCGAGCGAGTTCGTGCATCGTGGACTCGATCGCGACAGCCGGGATGTGCATCAAGGTCGACATTGACCAGAGGGCGCCAATCGACTTCGTGGCAAACGGCAGTGCCCGGCCCGACGCGACCGTCATCGTTACTCCCGCCGCCGATCCGCGCGTTGCGTGACCGAAGGAGAGGTCGACGCCGAAGATGAGGAGACCCGCATTGATCAGAGCGAGCGCGTCACGACCGGGCCCCGCCCCAATCTCCAGCGCGGCCCGATTGTGGCCACCGGCGCGAGCGGCCTCGATGAACCGGTCCCGGGCAGCGATTCGGCGCGGATCCAGGGGGCGGTCCTCCCTCCCCTCCTCCGAGTCGTAATAACGGGCTGTCTCCCGTTCGATTGCTGACACAGATGCTTCGTGGGCCACCGGCACGACGATAGGCACGGGGCGCCGTAGCCGCAGTGCCGTGCGCCCCCGGCCCGCGAAGGTTCGAAGTTCTGCCCGGCCTCGGTCCCGGCCATCGGGGGCGGTCGACAAAGCGGTACCGGGCCGCCGTTGCCTAGCGTGAGAAGAAATCAGAGAGGGAGGTTGCCATGGCCGAGAACGTGTACACCGTCGTTGAACTCATCGGTACCAGCACGGTGTCCTGGGAGAAGGCAGCGGCTGCCGCTGTCACGACGGCTTCAAAGTCGCTTCGTGACCTACGAGTAGCCGAGGTCGTTGAGCTCGACATGCAGCTCGAGAACGGGAAGGTCGCCGCGTACCGCGCGAAGGTGAAGGTCTCGTTCAAATACGAGTCGAGCTCGAAGGCCCCGGTGAAGAAGGCCACCCGTCGCAGTTGACACCGGCACCCCGCCGGGCAAGTCAGGGACTGACGTCCACGAAGCGGGGCCACTCCCGCCTCCATGGGAGAGCTAGCCGTGCCCATATGAGCCGTGCGCGACCCGGGGCCGGCGCTTCGGGATCCCGAGGTCGAGCTTGGTGCGCCAAGCCGCTCGAGCATCGAGCTGCGCGCCATCTGCTTGTTCGTTTAGCCCGAGCGGTCCTGCCAGGTGGAGATGCACGCCTCGTTACCGTCGGCGTCGGCGAGCACCCACCACGATCGAGCGAAGCGATCGGTGACGAGCGTGCCGCCGGCGGCCAGCGCGGCGTCGATGCGCGCGCTAGCCGTGTCGTGTGGAACCGACACGTCGATGTGGAACCGATCCCGGTCGGTGCGCGACTCGGTCATTCGTTGGAACCAGACCGGCGGCCCGATGCGCAGCGGGTCGAAGAGCGAACCGCCATCGTCTCGATAGCCGAGCACGGCCGCCCAGAACGGACGGATGCGGTCGGCGTCCATCGTGTCGATGGCGATCTCGACGCGCGCCGTCCCCGTCGGTTCCGACACGGCGCCGACGCGTGCGGCGATCACCGAGAACTGGCGCGCCACCGCGACGTCGCGGGTCGTCAGCCCGCCCGCCGCATGCGTCCTGAGCATCACGCAGACATGGTCGGGATAACGGAGGTCGATGTCCGGGTGGTGGTCGGCGGCATCGGCCGCCTCGGCCATCGCCGACACCAACGCCGCGGCCACGGCGAACGATCCGGCGCGGAAGTGGGCGTGGATCGCACCGAGTACGACACGCCAGTCGTCGAGTCCGTCGAGGACAGCGAACGCGTCGGCTGTGATCGGGGTGTACTCCACGCCGCCAGTTAACCAACGAACCGGCGACCTCTGTTGTCTGGGGAGTGCCTCCTAACACGGGGAGCCGGAGTGGTCTCGGGTAGCCCCAAGGTGCCGATGGAGGGCGCTGTCGGACGCTCGACCGGGCCGTCCCCTAACCACGATGTTGTTGGCGGCGGAGCCCAACCCGAAGATCTCGTCAATGAAGCCGCGAAAGACCCCTCGTTGCGATTGGCGAGCTTCAATTCCCAAAGCGCTCGAACTGCTCGAGGCAGTAGCAAATGGGTTCGAGCTGGTGTCGGGTGACGCTTATGCCCACGCTGAGTTGATGCCTAGGCCTTCAGGTATCTCCTCCCGCATGCGCCTGGTCCCTCAAGCTGGGACGCAACATTGGGTTGTACGGCTTCGTTCCGCTGCGCTGCGCACGGGTACCTTCAACGCCGTGGCTGGACGGCGCAAAGGGGAAGAGCCGTGGGAGGAGCTCGTCTCTCTTCTCGACGATGACGCCGTCCGCCGCCTATTGATCGACGCCGCCGATCGCAGTGAAGAGGTCGCTCGGGCGGTTCGGCTGGCCGCCGCGGACAGCTCCGAGCGTCTCTTGGTGCTGAAGGGCGAGATCGACCGGGGATTGCGGACCAGGCGGTACCTCGGCTATCGAGAGTCAGGGAGGT
>JBKJLU010000042.1:0-5696 GCA_046596815.1 Acidimicrobiales bacterium
GCCGACGAAGAGTCAGGCGTCGTGATCAACGAGTTTCTCCCCAAGCGGCAGACGGCCAAGGTCGGGGAGAAGGTCACGTGGACATTCGATGGCATCAACCACACCGTCAGCTTCAACGTGCCGAAGTACTTCCCCATCTTTACGGTGGGCAAGGACGGCGAGGTGGTGTGGAACCCGAAGTCCTTCGAGCCAGTCGCGTGGGAGGTGCCGCCGCCGCCGGAACAAGCTCAGCCAGAGGGCCCCTCGGAAGGCGAGGAAGGGGAGCCGGAGAAACGGAAGGTCGACGTCGGTACGTGGGACGGCAAGGGCGGGTTCCACTCATCCGGGTCCCTCGAGTCCGGTGAGACCTTCACTGTCGCATTCTCCAAGTCGGGCACCTACTCCTACGCCTGCGTGCTTCATCCGCAGATGGTCGGCACCCTCGTCGTCAAGGGCTGACCGAAGGAATCAGTCGCGGAAGTTCTGGAACTGCAGGGGAATGCCGAAGTCGCCTTCCTTCAGCTTGGCGATGACGGCCTGCAGGTCGTCACGCTTTTTGCCGGTGACCCGCACCTGTTCGCCCTGGGTCTGCGACTGCACGCCTTTGAGATTGAGTTCCTTGATCGCCTTGTTGAGCGTCTTGGCGTTGTCGCTCGAGATGCCGGCCTTGATGGTGAGCGTCTGGCGGACGGTGCCCTTGGCCGCGTCCTCGACCTTTCCGTAGTCGAGGGACTTCAGCGAGATCTGCCGGCGGACGAACTTCTCCTCGACCACGATGACCAAAGCCTTCATCCGATCCTCGCTCGATGAAGCCAGCTTGAGCTCGGATTCACTCAGATCGATCGACGAGCCCGTGTCCTTGAAGTCGAAACGGGTCGCCACCTCCCGCTGCGCCTGATCCACAGCGTTGCGGACTTCTTGCATGTCCACCTCGGAGACGACGTCGAAACTCGGCATCTCAGGAGGCTATCCTCGGCGGTTCCCAGGGTCGGTGCCCGAGTGGCCAAAGGGAGCAGACTGTAAATCTGCCGGCTCAGCCTTCGATGGTTCAAATCCATCCCGGCCCACGGTGCAGTTGAGCAGGAACTTTGCAAAATCGCCCTCCCGTCCAGGCCGGACGGGAGGGCGGATTTGTAAACGGAGTGCGATCGAATCTCCTTGGTGTCCGGATCGGCAGGATCGACGACCGCTGACGTCGAACAACGCGAGATGCGCAGTGTCGGGGTCGGAAGGCGGTGGTGGAGCGGATCGGTGATCGCGGTGGCCGCATGGGCGGCCGTCGCGGGTGCGGTCGTGCCTCCGCCCGCGGGAGCCGCCGACTCGACCGATGTGACCGGCGACATCACGGCCCCCCAGGTCGCCTCCTTCACCGTGACGCCGGGCGCCGCCGACGTGACGTCGGCGGATGCCCGCTTCGACGTCCGGCTCCAGATCACCGACGACTTGAGCGGCGTGGACCAGATCATGCTGAGCCGGTCGTCGCTCGACGGCACGTGGGCGTACGGGATCGGCCTGACCCTCGCGTCGGGTGACGCTCGCGATGGCATCTGGACGGGGTCTTTCGCCATCCCCAAGGGATCGCCCGCCGGGCCCTACCCGTTCCACCTATCGGTCGCCGACCGGGTTCGGAACGGGCAGTCGCTCGACGACGCCGAACTCGCCCGTCGCGGCCTCGCTTCGCACGTCGACATCACTGACTCGGCACCGGACGCAAGCGCGCCGACCTTCTTCAGCGTCGCGATCACGCCTGACCCCCTCGACGCACGAGGGGGCCCGGCGACCGTAACGGTCACTGCTCAGGTGCGCGACAGCGGGTCGGGTGTCGACGGCGCGGGCGTGTTCCTCAAGCCGCCCAACTTCCAGAGCGGCGGGGCGGCCGCCAACCTGACCCTGGCCAGCGGCACGGCTGCGGACGGTACATGGACGGGCACGGCGACCCTTCCGGAGCACACCCGCGCGGGAAGGTGGACGATCGAGATCCGAGCCCACGATCGGCTCAACAACGAGCGCTCGATGCACGCGGACGCACTCCGATCCGCCGGCCTCACCTCGTCGTTCGACGTGCTGAGCAACGAGGACGCGACGCCGCCGACAATCACGTCGGCCACCGTGGACCCCGTCGAGGTGAACGTCCACGACGCGGACCGCACCATCCGGGTCCGCGTCCGCGCTGGCGACGACCTCACCGGGATCTCGCAGCCTTGGAGTGACGACAACCATCACTACGTGGGGGTGGTCGCCTACCACCCTGTGCTCGGGCAGTCCCAGGGGGTCGGACTCCTCCCCCGTGTGTCGGGCACCGCCCTCGACGGGTGGTACGAGGGGTCGTTCTCCATCCCGAAGTCCTCCGCAACAGGGCCTTGGCTCGTCCAGGTCGGAGCGATGGACGCCATCGGCAACTCCCGCGTGCTGTCGGGCGCGGCGCTGACAGCGGCCGGCGCCTCCCCGACGATCCTCGTCTACAACGTTCCGCTGCCGCCGTTGCCGATCGGCGTGCGACCGGGCGATGGACTCGTGACCGTTCAATGGGACCCACCGACGGACGTGCGCGGGGCCGACGTCACCGAGTACATCGTGCGCTCGACGAGCGGAGCCGAGGTCCGTGTGCCCGGTGATGCCCGCTCCGCCGTCGTGTCGGGGCTCCCGAACGGGACGGCGCAACAGTTCCGGATCCTGGCCGTCAACAAGGCGGGGCCGTCCGATCCGTCGTCCGCACTGACGGCGACGCCACAGGCGAACCCGCCGGCCGCGGCACCTTCGGCCGCCCCGTCCCCGCCGGCACCCGCCTCATCGCCGCCGCTGACGCCGGCATCGCCAGGGGGTCGCGGCTATCGGATGGTCACGCGGGACGGTCAGGTCGCCGCCTTCGGCTCCTCGACCTCTCTCGGGGACGCGGCCGTCGGACTCGGCGAGGCCGTCGACATCGAGGCGACCCCGACCGACGCCGGCTACTGGATAGTCGACCGCAGTGGCCATGTCTTCGCCTTCGGGGACGCGCGTTGGCTCGGCGGCGCCCCGCCGCTGGCTGCCGGCGAGGGGGTGACGTCGCTGTCGCGGACCCCCTCGGGCAACGGCTACTGGCTCTTCACCACGGCTGGGCGGGTGCTGGCCTTCGGCGACGCCCCGTGGCTGGGCGACATGACCGGCACCCGCCTCAACGGGCCGGTGCTCGACTCCGTTCCCAGCCCTTCGGGTCGTGGCTACTACCTGGTCGCGTCCGACGGTGGCGTCTTCACTTTCGGTGACGCCGACTTCCGCGGCTCGATGGGTGGCGTCCACCTCAACGCTCCCGTCCAGTCCCTCGTCCCCGATCCGGACGGTAGGGGGTACTGGCTCGTCGCCTCCGACGGCGGCATCTTCTCCTTTGACGCTCCGTTCCACGGCTCGGCCGGCGACCTACGCCTCAACCGGCCAATCACGGGGATGGTCGGGAGCCCGACCGGCGGGGGCTACCTGATGGTCGCCGAGGACGGCGGCATCTTCAACTTCGGCGACGTCGCGTTCCACGGCTCGCTTGGCGCCTCGCCACCGAGCACGCCCGTCGTCGCCGTCGCCGCCGGCTGACTGCCGTCCGGCCTCCGACCGAGCACCGGCACTTGCCCAACCCGTGCCCGGCGCTGGTACCGCTGGGCGGTCCCGGCTGGAGAAGGGGGCTTCGAGTCAATCGCCGTCGCGGACTATGGATCTCAGTCGGTAGCCGATGCCTGGCTCGGTCATGAGGGACCGAGGTCGGGACGGGCTTGGTTCGAGCTTGCGCCGGAGTTGGGCCATGTAGACCCTCAGATAGTTCGTCTCGGTCTCGTAGCCGGGACCCCAGACCTGTTGGAGCAGTTCTCGCTGGGTGACGAGCTTGTCGTGGTGTCGTGCGAGGGTCTCGAGGACGTGCCACTCGGTGGGGGTGAGGCGCACCTCGCCGGCGTCGTTCCGCACAGCACGGGCGGCGAGATCAACGATGAAGTCCTCGGTCACGACTGCTGGTGCTTCCGCCGCCGGCGCCGCGCGCCGCGCCGCCGCCCGGACTCGTGCGAGGAGCTCCTCGATGCCGAAAGGCTTCGTGACATAGTCGTCGGCGCCAGCATCGAGAGCGGCGACCTTGTCTCGTTCTCCATCCCGCACGGACAGGACGACGATGGGGACGCTGCTCCAGGCGCGGACGGCCTCGATGACTTCGATGCCGCTGATCCCGGGAAGGCCGAGGTCGAGGATGAGCAGGTCTGGGTGGCTGCGCGCTGCGAGCTCGACCGCCTCCTCGCCGGTCGCCGCCGTCTCGACGTCGTAGCCCCGGACCTTGAGGTTGGTGACCAGGGCGCGAACGATCTGCGGCTCGTCGTCGACGATGAGGACCTTGGTCACGGAAGTGCCACCGCTACCAGGATGCGGAAGGTCGAGCCGCCACCCGGCGTGTCGTCGATCAAGAGCTCGCCTCCCATTGCTGCCACGAACCCGCGGGCGATGGCAAGGCCGAGCCCGACGCCGGTACCGCTGCGGTCGTCGAGTCGTTGGAATGGCTGGAAGATCCGTTCCCGGGCTCCCACAGGGACACCTGGCCCGTGGTCGACGATGCGGAGCTCGAGGTCTGGGGCGGTCACGCGCGCCGAGACCTGCACCGGAGCTGTCGGCGGCGACCAGTGCAGAGCGTTGACGACGATGTTGGCGATGGCGCGTTCGAGGAGGCCGGGGTCGACGAGCGCAAGCGGGAGGTCTTCCGGCACGTCGATTTCAACGCTCGACGCGTGGGGGCCGAGGCTGCGGATGGCGTTGGCGACGATCTCCTCGAGGGCGACGGCGTGCCGGGTCAGCTCGAGGACGCCCGTCTGGAGGCGGCTCATGTCGAGGAGGTTGCCCACGAGTTGGTTGAGGCGGTCGGTGTCGTCCTCGATGGCGGCCAGGAAGTCGGCGGTCGCCTCGGGGGACCAGGTGACGTCGTGGGCGCGGAGGCTCGAGACGGACGCCTTGATCGAGGCCAGGGGAGTCCGGAGGTCGTGGGACACGGCGCTGAGCAGGGCGGTGCGCAACTCATTCGCCCGGTCCAGGGCGGCGGCTTCGGCGCTCACGGCAGCTGATTCCGATGCGTTGTACTCAGCGACCGTGACGTACAAGGCGACGACTGCGGCGACGACGATGAAAACGAAGAGCGCAAGGACGTGCTCGCCTTCGGCGATCGTCAGGGTGTGGAACGGCGGCGTGAAGAACCAGTTGACGATGCCTACAGCCGCAACGGCCGCGGCCGCCGCGGGCCACACGCCGCCGGCCGCGGAGGTAGCCACCACCACGAGCAGGTAGAGCAGGAGGACGCTTTCGACGGCGACGTCGTCTCGGAGGGGGATGAGGCCAGCCGTCAGGAGGGGCAGGCCAATGAGCGCGACGAGGGCGCCGAGGAGCTGTCGGCGTAGCGAGAGCCCGCTGGTGATGGCACGCCGCAGGATTTGGTCGATGCTGGCCACGCCGCCAGTCTCGGCGAAGTCGCCATCGAATGCCGCCCGTGACTGCGGATTCGGCCGATCTTGACGCGATATTGACGCGCAAGGCCCGATCGTTAGCAGCGCCCTTACGCGGGATGTCGCGACGCTGGTGAGGTGCTCACGTTCACGAAGCGGCTGCTGATCGGCAAGCCGCTGGCCACTTCAGAGTCCGACCACCAGCGGTTGCCCAAGTCGATCGCGTTGCCGACGTTCTCCTCGGACGCCATCTCGTCCACGGCCTACGCGACGGAGGAG
>JBKJLU010000152.1:0-4887 GCA_046596815.1 Acidimicrobiales bacterium
GAGACCCAATGCGACAACGGCCGACAGCAAAAGGGTCTTCACACCACGCACGGCCGGAAGAGTAGCAAACCGGACTCCTCTCTCCGGCGACCCGCGCACGACCCGGCCCCTAGAACCCGGACGACTCTCGGTGACGCCCGAACTGCGCTTCGAGCGAGCCCACGATCTCTCCGACGGTGGCCCGGGCCCGGACGGCGTCGATGATGGGCGGCATCAGGTTGGCCGTCGGCTCGGCCGCGGTTCTGGCCACCTCCGCCAGGGCATCGGCGACCTGGTCGCCGCTGCGGGATCGCTTGACCTCGGCCAGACGCTTGAGCTGCAGGCGTTCGACGTCGTCGCTGATCGACAACAGCGGGGGCCGCTCGTCGTCACCCTCGGTGAAAGCGTTGACGCCGACCACGATCCGCCGGCCGTCGTTGATGCGGCGCTCGGCTTCGTAGGCCGAGCGCGCGATCTCACCTTGGAACCAGCCCTGCTCGATCCCCGCGTAGACACCCTCCAGCATCGAGCCCTTCCCGAGTTCGTCGAGGTGGGCGAAGATCGCTTCGGCCTGGCGCTCCATCTCGTCGGTCATGGCCTCGACGGCCCACGACCCACCGAGGGCATCGGCCACGTGGGCCACGCCACTTTCATGGGCGACGACCTGCTGGGTGCGCAGGGCGAGGCGGGCCGCCTTCTCGGTGGGGAGGGCAAGGGCTTCGTCGTAGGCATCGGTGTGCAGGCTCTGCGATCCACCGAGCACGGCGGCCAGGGCCTGGATAGCCACGCGGGCGACGTTCACCTCGGGCTGCTGAGCCGTGAGGGAGACGCCGGCGGTCTGGGTATGGAACCGACACTGCATCGAGCGCGGGTTGGTGGCGCCGTAGCGCTCGCGCAACCACCGCGCCCAGATGCGCCGAGCGGCCCGGAACTTCCCGATCTCCTCGAGGAAGTCCCAGTACGAGTTGAAGAAGAACGAAAGACGGGGGGCGAACTCGTCGACATCGAGCCCGGCGGCGACGGCCGCTTCCACGTAGGCGAACCCATTGGCCAGGGTGAAGGCGAGTTCCTGGGCGGCCGTCGATCCGGCCTCGCGAATGTGGTAGCCGGACACCGACACCGGGTGCCATCGGGGCATCTCGGCCGAGCAGAACCGGATCATGTCCGTGACGATTCGCATGGAGGCGCGCGGCGGGTAGATGAACTCCTTCTGCGCCTGGTACTCCTTCATCATGTCGTTCTGGATCGTGCCCGCCAGGCGGCGACGCTCGACCCCGTTGTCCTCGCCCACGGCGACGTACATGGCCAGGGCGATGGCGGCCGGCGAGTTGATCGTCATGGACGTGGTGACCGACCCGAGATCGATGTCGGCGAAGAGGTCGGAGACGTCGTCGATGGTGTCGATGGCCACGCCCGCCTTGCCGACTTCGCCGGCGCTCAGCGGGTCGTCCGAGTCTCGGCCCATGAGCGTCGGCAGATCGAAGGCGGTGGAGAGGCCGTCACCACCCGAGCGCAGGATTTCCTTGAACCGGGCGTTGGTGTCCTCGGCCGTACCGAACCCGGCGAACATTCGCATCGTCCAGAGCTTCGAGCGGTACATCGAGGCGTAAGGACCCCGGGTGTACGGGTACTGGCCGGGGAACTCACCGTCCTCCGGTCCATAGACAGGCTCGAGCGGCACGCCGGAGAGGGTTTCGGCCAGCACCTCGCGTTGCGGCGCGGCGTCATAGGCGCGGCGCCACTCGTTTCCGGGAGTTTCGGCCATAGGCAAAGGGTAACGTCCCGGGCATGACGCCCGACCGGCAAGCGCCCGACCGCAACCTGGCCATGGAGCTCGTGCGGACGACCGAGGCTGCTGCTCTGGCCGCCTCCCGATGGGTCGGTCGAGGCGACAAGGACGGAGCCGACGGGGCCGCCGTCGACGCCATGCGGGTCGTGCTCAGCACCGTCAGCATGGATGGTCTCGTGGTCATCGGCGAGGGCGAGAAGGATGAAGCGCCGATGCTCTACAACGGCGAGCGCATCGGTACCGGCGAGCCCCCGATGACCGACATCGCCGTCGACCCGGTCGAAGGCACGACCCTGACAGCGCTGGGACAGGGCGGGGCCACCTCGATCATCGCCGTGAGCGATCGCGGCACCATGTTCGATCCGGGTCCGATCTTCTACATGGACAAGATCGCCGTCGGACCCGAAGCGAAGGGCGTCGTCGACCTCAACGCCTCTGTCACCGACAACCTGCGGGCCGTGGCCAAGGCCAAGGGCGAGTCGGTCCGCGATGTCACCGCCGTCGTCCTCAACCGTCCCCGCCACGACGCGCTCATCGCCGAGATCCGCGAGGCCGGTGCCCGCATCCGCCTCATCGACCACGGTGACGCGCCGGCGGCCGTCGCCACCGCCTGGTTCGACTCCGGCATCGACATTCTCTTCGGCGTCGGCGGGTGCGCCGAAGGCGTGATCTCGGCGGCCGCCCTCAAGTGCATCGGCGGCGGGTTCCAAGGTCGCCTCTTCGCCCGCAACGACGAGGAGCGGGCCGCCGCCCTCGAGCAGGGGTACGACCTCGACGCCGTGCTCCACGCCGACGACCTCGTCAAGGGCGACAACTGTTTCTTCGCCGCCACCGGCATCACCGACGGCGAGCTCCTCCGGGGCGTCCACTACGACGCCCGCGGCGCCACCACGTCCTCGCTGGTCATGCGATCCAAGTCCGGCACCGTCCGCCGCGTCGAGGCCCGCCACGCCCTCGAGAAGCTCTCGGAGTACTCCTCCGTCGACTTCCGCTGACCCGAGGTTCCCCATCGGGCGCCGACTGGCTCTTCCGGCTCAGCTAGGCGAGGAGGCGTTCCAACTGGACGAAGTCGCGTCCGTGGCGCCACGCCGGGAGGGTGACGGCGACGGTCCACCCGCGGGCTTCGTAGAAGGGACGGGCTGCGCCCTGGGCCTGGGTGGCGAGGACCAGCCGGCGGCACCCTCGATCGGCGGCCAGCGACTCGAGGGCGGCCAGCAAGTGGGAGCCGACACCCGTTCCCCGCTGGGAGGGATCGACGATGAGACGACCGAGGTAGACGTCGTCGCCCTGGACGGCGCCGCTGGCGGTGCCGACCACCCGATCGGCTCGCCGAGCGGTGATGGCGTAGGGCGCGTCGTGGCCCACGGAGCCATACTCGCCCTCGGCGTAGACCGACCAGGCCGCCACGGTCCACGCCTCGACTTCGGCATCGAGCGCCGACGACGTCTGCAGCTCGAGCTCGAGGCCACCTCGTCCGATGACTGCCGGCGCCGAGAACGGTGCATCGGCGATCGGTCGCCACATCCGTCCGTCACCCTGCTCGAGCACGTGGACTCGATCGAAGGTGACCTGGATCTCGTAATCGCGCAGGGCACCGAGGGCGGCCCGGATGCGATCGGGATCGGCCTCGTCGGCCAACGTCACATGGGGCACGAACGGCCACGTGAGGTCACGCTCGAACGGTCCGGTGAAGACGGCGTCGCGCAACCGATGCACCTCCTCCGCACCGTCACCATCGACGGCCAGATACGCAACCGGGTTGACCGGCAGGAAGGTAGCGGGCGGACCCAGGTCAACGGCGAAGGGTCGCGTTGCGGCCGCAGCGCGGCGGAGAACCGACAGTGCGTCGCCCACGGCGTCTTCCCGCACGTTGACCGGCGGGACGAGGGTGATGTGGGCGGGGATGCGCCCCAGGCCGCCGTCGCCGAAGGCCCGACGCAGCCCGTCGATTTCGTACGACCACGGCGGCGGGATGAGGAGAACGACCCCCAGTCGGCGCTTCGGCATCCCGAGATGCTACGAGGGGGTCAGTGGGCGGCGGAGGTCTCGCCGGCGACGTCGAGGCGGACCTCGGCGCGGCGGCGAGCGGACTCGTCGTCGTCACTCACTCGGGAGAGCGCTTCGCGGGCCCGACTGACGTCGATCTGGGAAGCCAGCTCGGCCACGTCCGAGAGGATCGTGACCCGGTTGTCCTTGACCTCGACGAAGCCGCCGTGGACCGCCGCCGTCACCGACGTGCCGTCGCTCTGGCGCACCACGACCTTGCCGATGCCGAGCGACCCGACGAACGGGGCGTGGCCGGTGAGGAAGGCGATGTCACCACCGGCGGTTCTGGCGATGACCATGTCGGCCTCGCCCGAATACAGGATGCGCTCGGGCGAAACCAGCTCGACCTGCAGTGTCATGTTGATGGCCTCGCTCTGCGTCGCTCGGCTGCGCCTCGCTCCTTGCCGCTCGGCTGGACGTCAACCATCACGCTTCCGACAACGTCTTGGCCTTGGCCAGCAGGTCGTCGATGCCACCGACGTTGAAGAAGGCCTGCTCGGGAAGATCGTCGTACTCGCCCTTGAGGATGTTGCCGAACGACTCGACCGACTCGGCCACCGGGACGTTCGTGCCGGGAATGCCGGTGAACGGCTCGCCGGCGTACATCGGTTGACCCAGGAACTTCTCGATCTTGCGGGCCCGGCCCACCAGCACCTTGTCCTCTTCGGACAGTTCGTCGATACCGAGAATGGCGATGATGTCCTGGAGCTCGCGGTAACGCTGCAGGGCCTGCACAACGCCTCGGGCGACGCGGTAATGCTCTACGCCGACGACGTCGGGCTGGAGGATGTTCGAGGTCGAGGCCAAGGGATCGACGGCGGGGAAGATGCCCTTGGCGAACACGCCGCGGTCGAGGTTGGTCGTAGCGTCGAAGTGGGTGAAGGCGGTGAACGGCGCCGGGTCGGTGTAGTCGTCGGCGGGCACGTACACGGCCTGCAGCGAAGTGATCGACTTCCCTCGCACCGAGGTGATGCGCTCTTGGAGTGCACCCATCTCATCGGCGAGGGTGGGCTGGTAACCAACGGCCGAGGCCATACGGCCGAGGAGCGTGGATACCTCGGAGCCGGCCTGGG
>JBKJLU010000213.1:0-3534 GCA_046596815.1 Acidimicrobiales bacterium
GCCGGGGACGAAGGCGGCAGCCACGTCGTCGCGCGCCCAACAGGCACCGATGGGGACGCCGTTGCCCAGCGCCTTGGCCATGGTGACGACGTCGGGCTGCACGCCGAAATGCTGGAAACCAAACCATTGCCCGGTGCGGCCGAGTCCCGTCTGCACCTCGTCGACCATGAACAACAGGTCGCGCTCGTCGCAGAGGGCCCGTACACCTTGGAAGTACTCGGTGGTTGCGGGGTTGACGCCGCCCTCCCCTTGCACGGGTTCGAGGAGGATGGCCGCCACCGTTGGGTCGATGGCTGCCTCGAGGGCTTCGAGGTCGCTCCAGGCGACGTGGCGGAAGCCTTCGGGAAGGGGCTGGAACGCCTCGTGTTTTTGGGGTTGGCCGGTGGCATGGAGGGTCGCCAACGTACGGCCGTGGAACGAGCCGTACGCGCTGACCACGACGTGGCGACCGTGGCCTCCCCACTTGCGAGCGAGCTTGATGGCGGCCTCGTTGGCTTCGGCGCCGCTGTTGCAGAAGAACACCCGGCCGTGCTCATGGCCTCCAGTGATGAGGCGATCGAGGGTGGCGGCGACCTCGGGACCCGGGGTGGTTCCGTAGAGATTGCTCACGTGCAGCAGGGTGTTCGCCTGTTCGGACAGGGCGGCGGCCACGCCGGGATGGGCGTGGCCGAGCGACGTGACGGCGAGACCACTCAAGAAGTCGAGGTAGCGGGTTCCGGCATCATCGAAGAGCCAGCTGCCCTCGCCCCGCACGAACGTCACCGCCGGCTCGGGGTACGTCGACATCAATCGGGTACTCATTTGCTCACCATCGTTCCGACTCCTTCGTGGGTGAAGACCTCGAGCAACAAGGCATGGGGGACGCGCCCGTCGAGGATGTGGGCGTGGCCCACGCCATTGCGTACGGCGTGGATGCACGACTCGATCTTCGGGATCATCCCCTCGGTGAGTGCTCCCGAGGCCAGAAGCTGTTCGAGTTCGTCCGCCGTCGTCGTCGAGATCAGCGTGGACGGGTCGGCGACATCACCTCGCAACCCCTCGATGTTGGTCAGATAGACCAGCTTCTCGGCGCCCAGGGCCTCGGCAATGGCGCCGGCCGCGGAGTCGGCATTGATGTTGTAGGCCTGCCCGTCGGCGTCGGCCCCGATGGTGGCGATCACCGGGATCAGTTCCTCGTTGAGCAGCCGGTGGAGGATGCCGGCGTCGACGTCGGCGACGTCGCCGACGAACCCGAGGTCGGGGTTCCGAGGGGTCGCCGTCAGGAGCATGGCGTCCTCGCCGGAGAGGCCGACAGCCAGGGGGGCGTGGACGTTGATCGCCGCTACTACCTCGCGGTTGACCTTGCCGACGAGCACCATCCGCACGATGTCGAGGGTCTCGGCGTCGGTGACCCGAAGCCCGTCCTTGAACTCGGGAACCTTCCCGAGCCGGGCCATGAGCTCGCCGATCTGGGGCCCGCCTCCGTGGACGACGACCGGCCGCATGCCCACCGAGCGCATGAGCACGATGTCCTGGGCGAAGAGCGAGAGCTCGTCGACACCCTGGGCATTCTTGGCTCCCTCGGCCGCCGACAAGACGTTGCCTCCGTACTTCACGACGACGACCTTGCCGTAGAAGCGCCGGATGTAGGGCAAGGCGTCGGCCAGGATCGCCGCCTTGTCCACGACGGCGGAGGTCATCATGACGTGCCCATGTTCTCGTCGACGTACGCGTGGGTGAGGTCGTTGGTGAGCACCGAGCCCTTGCCCTGGCCCAACTTGAGGTCGGCGACGATGTCGAGGTGCCGACCTTCCATGTGCCGGCGGACAGCTTCGGCGTCGTGATCGATGGCGATCCCTCCGTCGGCCACGACCACCCCTCCGTAGGCCACCGAGACCGTGTCGGGATCGAAGTCGATTCCCGCACTTCCGAGCTCGCTCAGGATGCGACCCCAGTACGGATCCTTGCCGTACCACGAGCACTTGCAGAGCTGGCTCTCCGCCACCTTGCGGGCTCCGGCGGCCGCTTCGTCATCGCCGGCGGCACCGACCACCCGCACCCGCACGACCTTGGTCGCGCCCTCGGCGTCACCGGCCATCTGTTCGGCCAGGTCGGTGCAGGCGGCGGTGAGGGCCATTTGCAACTCGGCGTCCTCCGCCGGACCGGCTTCCCCGTTGGCCAACACGATGACGGTGTCGTTGGTCGACGTGCATCCGTCGACGGACAACGTGTTGAACGAAGCGGCCACGGCAATTTGCAGCATCGCCGTCAACCGTTCGGGTTCGACGGCGACGTCGGTGGTCAGCACGGCGAGCATCGTCGCCATGTTGGGCGCCAGCATGGCGGCCCCCTTGGCCATGCCCCCGACCGTGAATCCGCCGCGGCGAACGACGACTTCCTTGGCATGGGTGTCGGTCGTGAGAATGGCCCGAGCGGCGGCAACGCCACCCTCGACCGATCGAGCCGACGCCAGATCGGCGGCGGCTGCTTCGATCTTCTCGACGGCGAGGGGGATACCGATGAGCCCCGTCGAGCACACCAGGACTTCCTCCGGCCGGCAACCCAACTGGGCGGCGGCGGCGGCACACATCCGCTCGGCGGCCTGCCGGCCCGCGGCGCCGGTGGCGGCATTGGCGTTCCCGCTGTTGAGGATGACGGCCGCGGCCCGTCCGCCTGTCTCGCCGAGGTGGGCGCGCGAGACGACCACCGGAGCGGCCGTCGACTTGTTGGCCGTGAACACGGCCGCGGCGGAAACCGGTCGCCCGTCCGCCGTCGCCACCAGCGAGAGGTCGGGGTCGCCCGACTCCTTGATGCCGCAGGCCACGCCCGATGCGACGAATCCCTGCGCCGCCGTCACGCTCACGGGGAAACTCCGACGAGGGGGAGGCCGGCGGTCTCGTCGAGACCGAGGGCGAGGTTGGCGCACTGCAGGGCCTGACCCGACGCGCCCTTGACGAGGTTGTCGATGGCGCAGAGGACGAGCACCCATCCGGTTCGCTCGTCGTACCTGGCGGTCAGGTGGGCCGTGTTCGAGCCGTAGGTCGCCTTGGTCGAGGGCGACGACTCCCCCACCACCACGAACGGCTCGTCGGCGTAGAACTCCCGGAGGAGCGCCAGCGGATCAGGCGTCGACGAGGTCGGCCGGGCGTAACACGTGGCGAGGATGCCCCTCGTCATCGGCGCCAGGTGAGGGGTGAACAGCACCTGGGCGCCGATGGCCTGTTCGATCTCAGGGGTGTGTCGGTGGTCGAGCAGGCCGTATGCCGTGAAGTCTTCGTTCACCTTGGAGAAGTGGAAGTCGGGTTTCGGCACCCGACCGCCACCGGAGGTCCCACTGGCGGCATCGACGACGATGCCCGTGGTTTCGATGGCGCCGGCCCGCACGAGCGGGGCGAGGGCCAGTGAAGCGGCCGTGACGTAACACCCGGGCGCGGCGATGAGCTCGGCGCCCCGCAGTTCGTCGCGGAACAGCTCGGGAAGGCCGAATGCGAATTCGGCCAACAGCTGGGGGTTGGTGTGCTCGGCGTGGTACCAGGTCGGATAGAGGGAGGCGTC
>JBKJLU010000363.1:0-6643 GCA_046596815.1 Acidimicrobiales bacterium
CGACGACCTGGTGGAACTCGCCGAACGTGGTGGTGCGGGCCGCCTCGACGAGGAGCGCTTCGTCGCGGGCGAAAGCGGCGCGGGTGCGCCGGTTGCGGGTGCCGGCGAGGCGACGCACGTGGTCGATGGTGATGTCACCGGCCGACCACGCGGCATCGACCAAGGGCATGTCCCGCAAGGCGCGACCGAGACGAAGACGCGACGTGCACACGGCTTTGGGTTCGCGGGTCTCGCGGGCCAGCCAGGCGGCGCCGGACTTGGCGCCGTCGGCGTCCCACACCCTTCGTTGATCCCACACCACCGCCATGCGCGCTTGGGCCGCCGTGAAGGCGGCCCCGACACGGGCCAGGTCGATCTGGGCGTCCCGCAAGTCGGCGTCGCTCAACCCGTGGGCGTCGAGGGCGGTGAGCTCTTTGATCGACCGTTCCAGCTCGTCGACCAGAGGGGAACGCATGTTCGTATCATACCACTCCCGAACCGCTCGTGGCACAGAAAACCCAACAAAACCAGGACTTTCTGATGATGACCACGGCCTGTCGCTCGGATGTGGAACCGTCGTCTCAGCGTCGGGAAGTAGAACCCGACGGTGACCGTCGACTCCTCCCAGGCCGAACTCGCTGCGCGCTTTCTCGAACTCCACGTTCCCGGCGAGCCGCTGCTGTTGCCGAATCCGTGGGACGAGGGATCGGCTCGTCTGCTGGCTTCCCTCGGTTACGCGGCCTTGGCCACCACCAGCAGTGGGTTCGCAGCGACGTTGGGGCGACTCGACGGACGGGTGTCGTGCGACGAAGCGATCGCCCACTCGGCGGCGCTCGTCAACGCCGTGGCTGCGAGCGGCGTTGCCGTGTCGGCCGACCTCGAGCACGGATTCGCCGATGACACCGATGGGGTGGCGGAGACCGCTCGCCTGGCCGTGGCCGCGGGGCTCGCCGGATTCTCGATCGAGGATTCGACGGGTGACAAGGAAGATCCCATCTTCGAGATCGGCCGAGCCGTCGAGCGCATGGTCGCAGCTGCGGAGGTCGCCCATGGCGGTGCGGCTCACGTGGTGCTCACCGGCCGGTGCGAGATGTACCTGCACGGCCAGCGCGATCTGGCCGAGGTCATCCGCCGGCTGCAGGCTTACTCGGCCGCCGGGGCCGACGTGCTCTTCGCTCCGGGGGTGGTCGAACTCGACCAGGTCCGTCGACTCGTGGACGAGGTCGACCGCCCGGTGAACGTCCTCGCGTTTCCGAAGGCGCCGTCGGTGGAGCAGTTGGCGTCCGTCGGCGTCGCCCGGATCTCGGTCGGTGGAGCCTTTGCCTTTGCGGCCTACGGCGCCCTCGTCGAAGCGGCCACCGAGTTGCGCGACCAGGGAACGTACGGCTTTTGGGAGAAGGCCGCACCCGGCGGGGCCGCTGCCCGCCTGGCCTTTGGAACCGAACAGGTGTTCGACTAGCTTCACCTCATGCGATGGACATTGGCGGGCGACTCCGGACCCCAGGGGGCGTTGTTCGCCGAGGACGATCTCGTCGATCGCCATGTCGGCGTCGGCGAGTACCGGGGCCTCGAATTCCTCCACGTCAACGCGAAACGCATCATCAACGAGGTGCCGTCGGCATCGCACCTCCCGTTCCACTGGACCATCAACGCCTATCGCGGCTGCAGCCATGCGTGTGCCTATTGCTTCGCGCGACCCACGCACGACTATCTCGGACTGAACATCGGCGCCGACTTCGACACCAAGCTGGTCGTGAAGGTCAATGCCGTCGAGCGGCTGCGGGCCGAACTCCAGGCCAAGCGGTGGGCCGGCGATCACATCGCGATGGGCACGAACACCGATCCGTATCAGCCGGCCGAAGGCAAGTATCACCTCACCCAGGGCATCGTGAAGGTGCTGAGCGAAGCGGCCAACCCGTTCTCCATTCTCACCAAGTCGACCCTCATCCTGCGCGACCTCCCACTCCTGGTCGAAGCCTCGAAGCGGACGGACGTGCGGGTCAACCTGTCGATTGGCACCCTCGACGAGTCGACGTGGAAGGCCACGGAACCGGGGACGCCTCACCCGAAGCGTCGAGTCGAGGCAGTGAGGAAGCTCGTCGACGCCGGCATCGAGTGCGGGGTGTTGGTGGCGCCGATCATCCCGGGCATGTCCGATGCGACCGAACAACTCGAAGAGGTCGTGGCGGCCTGCGTCGAGGCCGGAGCGGCCAGCGTGTCGGCCATCAGCCTCTTCCTCAAGCCCGGTGTACGCGAGCACTGGATGGCATGGCTGGCCCGAGAACGTCCAGACCTCGTGGCCACCTACCGCCGGCGATACGCCAAGGGGTCCCGCCTCGACAAGGGAGATCAGGAAGCCATCTCGGCCATCGTCCGTCGGGTCGCGAACGAGACGCGAACGCACGCCATCGACACCGGCGATGGCGACCTTCGCCGCATCGCCGCCGAGCAGCGGCTCGGTCCGATCCGTCGAACGCCAACGGCACCGGCAACACCGGTCTACGAGCAGGCGACCCTGCTGTAGCACCGCCGCGAGACATACCGTGGTGGGGTCATGGTCGAGGTCCTGAAGTCGAACGAACCCTGCTGGTGCGGAAGCGGACGCAAATTCAAGCGGTGCCACAAGAATGCGGAAGCGGCCAGCCGCATCCGTCCCGGCCGGGTGACGCCCATGCGGACCGTGCCTGCGCACATCGAGCGTCCGCCGTACGCCGACACCGGCAAGGTCGTGCGCATCGCCGGCACCGGCGTGCAGACCCCCGACACCATCGAACGCATGCGTACCGCCGGACGGATCGCCGCCGACGTGCTGCAGCTCGTGGGTGAGGCGGTCCGGCCTGGCATCACCACCGAGGAGCTCGACGTCATCGCCCACGAGGCCTGCATCGAGCGCGGCGCCTATCCCAGTCCGCTGAACTACCACGGCTATCCGAAGGCCATCTGCACCTCGGTCAACGAGGTCATCTGCCATGGCATTCCGGACGATCGGGCGCTGGTCGACGGCGACCTCGTCAACCTCGACGTCACCGCGTTCATCGGGGGCGTCCACGGCGACACCAACGCCACGTACTTCGTCGGTGCCGTCGACGAAGAGACCCGCAAGCTCGTCGAGGTGACCCGCGAGTGCCTCGACCTGGCCATCGCCGAGGTGGCCCCTGGCCGACCCCTCAATGTCATCGGGCGGGCCATCCAGGATCACGCCGAGGCCCACGGCTACGGCGTCGTCCGCAGCTTCATCGGTCACGGGATCGGCGAGCAGTTCCACACCGACCTGCAGATCCTGCACTACTTCGATCCCCGCCTGACCCGCCCGATCGAGGAGGGGATGACCTTCACCATCGAACCGATGATCACGATCGGCGACTGGCAACACCGCATGTGGGACGACGGATGGACGGCGGTGACGTCTGACTACAAGCGGACGGCCCAGTTCGAGCACACGCTCGTGGTGACGTCCGACGGCGCCGAGATCCTCACCCTTCCGACGAAGGTCCCTGCGCCAGCGCAAGCCTGAGTGGCTCGGCCAGCGCGGGCGGCTCGACCCGCGTCACGGCGACGGCGTCACATCCGACCCACGTCGCCGCTTCCGTGATGGCGGCGGCCACGGATTCCACGGCCTCCGCCGCCTTGGCCGCAGTTGTCTCGATCGAGACGTGGTTGGCGACGAACGTCTTGCCCGCGCGAGCGGGGTCGACCCGGCCGATGAGTCGGCCGGCGGCGAGCACCGGCATGGCGAAATAGCCGTAGGTCCGCTTCGGCTTGGGAACGTAGGCCTCGAGTCGATGGGTGAAACGGAACATCCGCTCGGTCCGCGCTCGATCCCACACCACCGGATCGAACGGCGAGAGCAGGGTCGTGCGGTGGCGGCCGCGGACGAGCCCGCAGCGCAGCGCATCGAGGGCGTCGGGATCGGCCCATGCGGGCTGGTCCCAGCCTTCGACCTTGACGGGGATGAGTCGAGCGTCGGAGATGCCGTCGTCGAAGGCCCCGAGTCGGAGGCGGTAGTAGTCCGCCAGGTCGGGCCGGGTGCCAACGCCGAGGTGGCGAGCGGCCCGACGTACGAGCTCGACCCGACACTCGTGGGCCGACGGCTGCACGTCGAGCAGCGCCGCCGGAATGACCCGCTCGGTGAGGTCGTAGACGCGCTTCCAGCCGCGCCGCTCGACGCAGGTGACGACGCCGGCCGTGAGCAGGCGTTCGACGGCCGCCTTCCCGTCCGACCAGTCCCACCAGACCCCGCCCTGTTTGGCCCCGCCGAGTTCGGTGGCCGTCGCCGGACCGTCGGCCAGCCGGGCCAACACCTCCCGGTACGTCTTGTTGGTGGCGATGTGCTCGCGCTGCTCTTCGGTCAGTCCGGTGCGGCGAATGGCCATCCACGGCCAGTCCTCGAGTGGGATGACGCACGCCGCGTGGGCCCAGTACTCGAAGGCGACCGCCGGCCGTTGCCAGTACGCCTCCTCCACCGCCGGCCGACCGATGGCACCGAGCCGTGCGTACTGCACGAGCTCGTGGGAGCGGGCCAGCACCGAGATGGTGTCGAGCTGCACCACCCCCATGCGTCGCAACACGGCTGCGGCGCCGGCCCGCCGATCTGGCGCGCCGAGCAGTCCTTGCGACCACAGGAACAGGCGTCGGGCTTCGTCGGCACGAAGGTGCTCCACCCCGGCGATCGTAGAGTCGGGCATGGTTCCTCCTGAGCCCCTCGATCCCTTCGCCCCCTTCCGCCTCGACGGACGGGTGGCCATCGTCACCGGCGCGTCGAGCGGGCTCGGTGACCGGTTCGCTCGCGTGCTTCACGGAGCCGGGGCATCGGTGGTGATCGCCGCCCGCCGAGCCGATCGCCTCGAAGCCCTCGCCGCCGACCTGCCGGGTGCCATGGCCGTCGAGACCGACGTCGCCGACGATGCCGCCTGCGAGCGTCTCGTCGCGGCCACGATCGAGGCCCACGGACGCGTCGACATCCTCGTGAACAACGCCGGCCTCGGGCTCTCGGCGCCCGCCGAATCCGAAGACGTCGACGTCTTCCGCCAGCACCTCGCGGTGAACGTCACCGGGGCTTATGTGCTGTCGCAACTCACCGGCCGACACTTTCTCGCGCAGGGATCGGGCGTCATCGTCAACATCGCCTCGGTGCTCGGCTTGGTCAGCGCCGGGCAGATCCCGTTCCCCAGCTACGCCACCAGCAAAGGCGCGCTCGTGCAGATGACCAGGGAGCTGGCGGGCGAGTGGGCTCGGCGGGGTGTGCGGGTGAACGCGTTGGCCCCCGGATGGTTCGCCAGTGAGATGACCACCGAGATGTTCGAGGACGAATCGAGCGCCAAGTGGGTGCGCCGCAAGTCGCCCATGGGTCGCGCCGGCGACCTCCACGAACTCGACGGCGCCCTGCTCTTCTTGGCCAGCGATGCCAGCAGCTACGTGACCGGCCAGATCCTCGCCGTCGACGGCGGCTGGACGGCCACCTGAGCCTCAGTCGAAGACGACGACGATCTTGCCGAGCTTTCCTCCTGCGGCGAAGCGCTCGTAGGCGGCGTCGATCTCATCCAGAGCGAACGTGGCCTCCACGGGCACGACCACATCGCCAGCCTCGAGCAACGGCAGCACGTGGCGCTCGACCCGTCGGGCGGCGTCGGCTTTTTCCTCCAACGGACGGGCCCGCAGGGTCGAGCCGTGGATGCGGGCCCGCTTGCCCATGAGGGCCAGCAGGTTGATCTCGGCGATGGCCCCGCCGCCCACCCCGATGATGGAGATCCGGCCCCCGGTGTCGAGGGCGCCGAGGTTGGTCGCGAAGTTCGGAGCCCCGACGAGTTCGAGGATCACGTCGAACGGCCCGTGGTCGGGGAAGAGCTCGGGGGCGACGACCTCGGTCCACCCGGCGGCCGAGCCGAGTTCGGCCACGGCATCTCGAAGGGCTTCGTTGCGAACGGTGGCCGTCACCCACGCCCCGGCCGCCGCCGCCAACTGCACGGCCGCAGTGCCGACGCCGCCGGCCGCCCCGTGCACGCAGAGCCGCTCGCCCATTTGCAGTCCGCACTGCGTGAAGAGTGCGTCGTGGGCCGTGGTGAAGGTCTCGGGGAAACCGCCGGCTTCCGTCCAGTCGATACCGACCGGAACCGGCATCGCCGCACGCTCGTGGACGAGGGCCAATTCGGCCTGGCCACCACCGGCGACGACGGCCATGACCCGATCGCCGAGGTCGAAACGAGTCGCCCCCGGTCCGAGGGCGACGACCTCTCCCGCCAGTTCGAGACCGGGGATGTCGACCGGCGCACCCGCCGGCGGTGGATAGAGCCCACGCCGCTGCAGGAGGTCGGCTCCGTTGAGGCCAGCGGCGCGCACCCGCACGAGGATCTCGCCCGCGCCGGGCACGGGGTCGGGGTGCTGCTTGACGACGACGGCGCCGTCGGCGATGGTGGCCGCTCTCATGGGCGCAACCTACGCGTCTCACGATCGAGGGGGAACCTTGGGAGCACTCGACGGCAAGGTGGCCATCGTCACCGGTGGAGCATCGGGCATCGGTCTGGCCACAGCGACGCGGTTGCGGGCCGAAGGCGCCGACCTCGTCCTGGCCGACCTCAACGAAGACGCCGGGAAGACGGTGGCGGCCGACCTCGGGGCGAGGTTCGTGCGGGCCGACGTCGGCCGTGCGGAGGACTGGGCGGCCATC
>JBKJLU010000417.1:0-4839 GCA_046596815.1 Acidimicrobiales bacterium
CTGCTCGGCGTGCTCTTCGTCGGCATCTTCGCCGACGGGACGTATGGCGCCGGATGGAACGGCACGGGCAACGCCCTCGCCGAGCCGCTTGGCAAGAACGTCACCGGCATCCTCTACGGGAATCCGGGACAGCTCGCCGCCCAGGTGATCGGTGCTCTGGTCATCGTCGGCGTGATGTTCCCCTTCGCCTTCGCCTTCTTCAAGATCCAGGACAAGCTCACGAAGGGCGGCATCCGGTCCTCGGAGGAGGACGAGTTGGCCGGTCTCGACCTGCCCGAGATGGGTGTACTCGCCTATCCGGACTTCGAGCCGGCGATCGAGGCGGCCGACCCGTCCATGGGTGAGCGTTCGCTCGTCGGTGCGACGAAGGGCGGGCCCGACGGCTCCGGAGCAGATCGGATCAGCGTTCTGGACTGATTTTGTTCAGGCCTCGGGGGCGTCGTCGGTCGGGATGGCTTCGGCGCCCCCCTTGGCCGGGTCGTCGCCCTGGTTGGCGACGGCCTCGGCTCGTCGGGCTACCTCGTCAGCGTCGCCGAGGTAGCGCGACGACACCGTTTTGAGATGATCGTCGAGCTCATAGACCAACGGGACTCCCGTCGGGATGTTGAGCTCGGCGATCTCCGCGTCACCGATGACGTCGAGGTGTTTCACCAAGGCCCGCAGCGAGTTGCCGTGCGCGGCCACGAGTACCGTCCGTCCCGCTCGCAGGTCGGCGGCGATGACGTCGTGCCAGTAGGGCAACACACGGACGACGACGTCCTTGAGACACTCGGTGGTCGGCAACAGGTCGGGCGGGAGCAGTTCGTAACGGCGGTCGTGGGAGGGGTGGCGCTCGTCGTTCTCGGGCAGAGGCGGCGGCGGCGTGTCGAAGCTTCGTCGCCAGATCTTGAACTGGTCTTCGCCGTACTCGGCCTTGATCTCGGCCTTGTTCTTGCCCTGGAGATCGCCGTAGTGGCGCTCGTTGAGACGCCAGCTGCGCCGCACCGGCAACCACAGGAGATCGGCCTCCTCGAGGGCGAGGTTGGCCGTCCTGATAGCGCGATTGAGGAGCGACGTGTGGAGGATGTCGGGGAGCAGTCCCTCGGCGAGGAGGAGGCGCCCGGCCTCTCTCGCCTCGTTCTCTCCCTGAGGCGTGAGCGGCGAGTCGAACCATCCGGTGAAGAGGTCCTGTTGGTTCCAAAGGCTCTGGCCGTGTCGGAGGAGGATCAGCGTGCTCATCGATGCGAAGCGTAGGCAAGGCGACGCCGAGCGATCGCCGCCGACGGTCATTAGCGTCGGCGTCCATGCCGCCGACTGTGCCCTTCGATCGATTCGTGAAGTTCCCCGAACTCACCGAGATCCTCGAGGCGTTCGCCGCCGAGTACCCGACGCTGTGCGAGCTCTCGACCATCGGCCGGTCGCACGAGGGCCGCGAGATCTGGCTGTGCACGATCACCAACACAGCGACCGGTCCGGCCGACGAGAAGCCGGCGATCTGGATCGACGCCAACATCCACGCCACCGAATTGACCGGCTCGACGGCTGCCCTCTACCTCATCAACAAGTTGCTCACCCAGTACGGAGCCGACGACTCGGTGACGCGGGCCGTCGACACCCGGACCTTTTACATCGTGCCCCGCATGGGCCCGGACGGCGCCGAGTTGGCGATGGCCGAGAAGCCTCGGTTCGTGCGTTCGTCGGTGCGCGACTACCCGTACACCGAACAGCGCGACGGGATGATCGCCCAGGACATGGACGGCGACGGCCGCATCCTCACCATGCGGATCCCGGACGAGAACGGGACGTGGAAGGCGTCCACCGCCGATCGCCGTCTGCTCGTGCCACGCGATCCGGGCGAGGAGAGTAGGGGTCCCTATTACCGGTTGTTGACCGAGGGCGAGATCCAGAACTTCGACGGCGTGACCATCAAATCCGCGCCGGCGCTGGCCGGGCTCGACATGAACCGCAACTACCCGATCGACTGGCGGCCCGAGGGCGAGCAATACGGCGCAGGGCCTTATCCGACGTCCGAACCTGAGATTCGCGCCGTGGTGCAGGGCATCGTCGACCGACCGAACATCACCGCCTTCATCCAGTACCACACGTTCTCCGGCGTGCACCTCCGTCCGTACGGCACCAAGGCCGACGACCAGCTGCCGACGTTCGACCTCCGCGTCTACAAGAAGATCGGCGAGAAGGCGACCGAGCTCACCGGCTATCCCTCGGTGTCGGTGTACCACGACTTCAAGTACGACCCGAAGGACGTGATCACCGGCGTGGCCGACGACTGGGCCTACGACCACCTCGGGGTCTTCGCGTGGACGACCGAATTCTGGAATCCCTTCACCACCGCCGGCGTCGAGAACTACACGTTCATCGAGTGGATGATCGACCACCCCTTCGACGACGACCTCAAGATGCTGGCGTACTCCGACGAACAGCTCGGCGGCGAGGGATTCGTCGATTGGTACTCCTATGACCATCCGCAGCTCGGGCCGGTCGAGCTCGGCGGGTGGAACGTTGCCTTCTGGATCCGCAACCCGCCGCTGCACCTCCTCGAGGCTGAGGTCGCGCCCCATGCCGACTGGGCGATCTGGCACGTCCTGGTCTCGCCGTCACTCGCCCTCCACTCGCTCGAGGCGACGCGGGTCGGCGACGACACCTGGCAGGTGCGGCTGGTCGTCGAGAACACGGGGTGGCTGCCGACGAACGTGACCCAGAAAGCGCTCGACCGCAAGGCGGTCAAGCCCCTCGTGGCCGAGCTCGTGGAGTCCGTCGGCGTCGAGCTCGTCGGCAACGATCGACGCAAAGAGCTCGGCCAGCTGTCCGGCAGGGTCGGGAAGAACTCGATGCTCGGCGGCTTCGGCGCATCGGCCGACGGCACGTCCGACCGGGCCAAGGCAGAGTGGATCGTCAGCGCACCTGCCGGCACCGAGGTCTCGGTCATCGCTCGCCACGATCGCGCCGGCGTCGTGCGCGCGGCGATCACCCTCGGGTCATGATTTGGCGCCGCCGGCTGGCAGCCATCCCACCTCATCCAGCGGAGCGTCCACCGCTCGCCGGCAATGACGCGGGGCGCTGGGCACTCGGAATCCGAGTGCAGGCCGCTCCGGGCGGCCTCAACCGAGCGCCCAACGCTCCGCCGGCTTGTTGATGTCGGGAGTCGTCAGCCCGAGGAGGTCGAGCAGCTCAGCGCGCACCTCGCCGGCTTGATGCGCCAGTTCGTCCCACGAATAGCGGACGGTCGGGATGCCGACACGCAGCGCCGCCCGATCTCGGCGCTTGTCCCTCTCCATCGCGGCGAGGCGGGCGTGCCAGAGGCGGCCGTCACTCTCGACGATGAGCGGGCGCCATCGATAGAACCGGTCCACTCGATGCGCTTCGGTCGGATGGGAGGCCAGGTCGACTTCGTGCTCCGGCTGGGCGCCCGGAAGGGTGGCGAGGATGGCATCGAGCAGCCGCCGCCGGGTGCGTTGCATCCACGAGTGGCCGTCGCGAATGGCGGTCAGGGACGCACCCTTTGCCACCACCGCTTGGTCGATGCTCCTTCCCAGCCGCACGGGCCTGGTCGTCGCCGCAATATCCAGCAGGGTGCGGACGATCGGCGTGGCCGGTAGACCCCGCAGGAGCACGGGTGCAGGTGTGCTGCCGACCGAGTGTGAAACGCTCCGCAGCGGCGGGTGAGGGAATAGCGGGGCGCTGGGAAGACTTGATAGTGAGGCACTCAAGATTGCTACGGTGCGCAGCAACAGACCACTTCTCTTCTCAGTTCTCGGAGGCACGTCACCATGCCCAAGGCCGTCGGTATTGACCTCGGCACCACCAACTCGGTCGTCTCGGTTCTCGAGGCGGGCGAGCCCACTGTCATCCCCAACGCCGAAGGGGCCCGCACCACGCCCTCGGTCGTCGGGTTCTCCAAGACCGGCGAGGTCCTCGTCGGCGAGGTGGCCAAGCGTCAGGCCATCACCAACCCCGACCGCACCATCCGCTCGGTCAAGCGCCACATGGGCACCGGATGGACCGTCGACATCGATGGCAAGAAGTACACGCCTCAGGAGATCAGCGCCCGCATCCTGCAGAAGCTCAAGCGCGACGCCGAGGCCTACCTGGGCGACACCGTGACCCAGGCCGTCATCACCGTGCCGGCCTACTTCAACGACGCCGAGCGCACCGCCACCAAGGAAGCCGGCCAGATCGCCGGCCTCGAGGTCCTGCGCATCATCAACGAGCCGACGTCGGCAGCCCTGGCCTACGGCCTCGAGCGTGAGGGCGCGGACGAGACCGTTCTCGTCTTCGACCTCGGCGGCGGCACCTTCGACGTGTCGATCCTCGAGATCGGCGAGGGCGTGTTCGAGGTCAAGGCCACCCACGGCGACGTCAAACTGGGCGGCGACGATTGGGACCAACGGGTCATGGACTGGCTCGTCACCGAGTTCAAGAACACCGAGGGCGTGGATCTGGCCAGCGACAAGATGGCCCTCCAGCGCCTGAAGGAAGCGGCCGAGAAGGCCAAGATCGAGCTGTCGTCGGTGCAGCAGACCAACATCAACCTGCCGTTCATCACGGCCACCAGCGACGGTCCCAAGCACCTCGACCTCAACCTCACACGAGCCAAGTTCCAGGAGATGACGGCCGACCTCGTCGAGCGGTGCAAGGTGCCGTTCGAGCAGGCCATCAAGGACGCCGGGCTCACCAAGGAACAGATCGAGCACGTCATCATGGTCGGCGGTTCCACCCGCATGCCGGCCGTGCAGGACCTGGTGCAGGGCATCACCGGCAAGGAGCCCCACAAAGGCGTCAACCCGGACGAGGTCGTGGCCATCGGTGGTGGCCGTGATGAACGGCAGGTTGATGTTGGTC
>JBKJLU010000003.1:0-5210 GCA_046596815.1 Acidimicrobiales bacterium
CGTGTTCCAGAAGGTGTCGAGGTCGTTGCCGGCGGGCGTCTTCACGCCCATGCCGGTCACGACGACGCGCTTTCGGTCAACGAGACTCATGCCTTGGCGGCGACCTTGCCGGCGATCAGGTCGAGGGCCTGACCAATGGTCTCGACACCCTCGAGGTCTTCCTCGGGCACGGTGATGTCGAGTTTCTCCTCCAGGGCCATGACGAACTCGACGAGATCGAGGCTGTCGGCGTCGAGGTCGTCCTTGAATTTGGCATCTTCGGTGACGGCGCTCTCATCGACGCCCAACACCTCGACGGCGGCGGACTTGAGGTGGGCGAACACGGCGTCGCGATCCATAGTGAAACTCTCCTTGAAATGGGGTCTTGGGAGACGTTGGTTGGTTCGGGGTTCAGTGGCCCATCCCGAGGCCGCCGTCCACGGGGACGACGGCGCCGGTGATGTAGCCAGCGAGATCAGAAGCGAGGAAGGCGACGGTAGCCGCCACCTCGTCGGCGCGACCGAAGCGCCCGAGGGGGACGGCTTCGGCCAGCGCGATGCGGCGGTCGTCACCGAGCGCGTCGGTCATGGCGGTCGTGATCGGACCGGGGGCCACCAGGTTGCAGGTGATGCCTCGGGTGGCGAGTTCACGCGCCGTGGCTCGGGTGAGCCCGATGAGGCCGGCCTTGGCCGCCGAATAGTTGGCCTGGCCGGCGCCGCCGACCGACCCGACGACCGACCCGACGTTGATGATGCGACCGAAACGGGCTCGCATCATCTTCGGCGTCGCTCGTCGGATGGTGTGGAAAGCGCCGTCGAGGTTGGTGCGCAGTACATCGCCCCAGTCGGCGTCGCTCATGCGCATGACCAAACCGTCGCGAGTGATGCCGGCGTTGTTCACCAGCACCTCGGGTGCGCCGAAAGCCGCTTCGATCTGGGCAAAGGCCGAGTCGACGGAGGATGGGTCGGTGACGTCGAGGGCGATGCCGAGCGACGTCGCGCCGGCGGCCTCGACTTCTTTGCACGTCTGGGCTCCGCCTTCGGCATTGCCCGACCAGGCCACAGCGATCTGACGGTGTCCGGCCTCGGCGAGAGCGGCGGCGATGGCCCGACCGATCCCGCCGGACGCACCGGTGACGAGGCAGATGCGAGGGTTCTGGTCGCTCACGACTGCCTCTGGGCCGGCGGGCCTGTTCGCTGCGCTCACGCGGCGCGGCCCCATCGCAACAGCACGCTGGCCCAGGTCATGCCGGCGCCGAAGCCCGACAACAGCACGAGGTCCCCGTCGTTGAGGCGACCTTCCTGGGCGGCCTCGACGAGGGCCAGCGGAATGGATGCCGCCGAGGTGTTGCCGTAGCGGTCGATGTTCACCACGGTCTTGTCCATGGGATAGCCGAGGCGCTGGTTGACCGCTTCGATGATGCGGACGTTGGCTTGGTGGGGCACGAACAGGTCGACGTCGGCCATGGTCTTGCCGGCCTTGGTCAGGGTGATGTTGGCTGACTCCACGACGGCGCGCACGGCTTTCTTGAAGACTTCGTTGCCCTGCATGGTCAGGAAGTTGTCGCCGTTGGCCAGCGTCTCGGCCGTCGTCGGCAGGCGACTTCCGCCGGCACGCACCTCGATGAGGTGAGCGGCCGACCCGACGACTCCGAGGTCCCAGGCCAGCAGGCCGGGCCCGTCGTCGGTGGTCTCGCACGCCCGCAGGACGGCGGCTCCCGCCCCGTCGCCGAAGATCACGGAGGTCGAGCGATCTTCGGGATTGAGGAAGCGGCTGATGGTCTCGGCCCCGATGACGAGCACGTTCTTGACGCCGCCGGTGGCGATCATCGACGAGCCGACGACGACGGAGTAGGCGAATCCGGCGCAGGCGGCGCCGAGGTCGAAGGCGCCGCAGGTGAGGCCGAGGCTGTCGGCGACGAACGATGCGGTCGAGGGGACGATCTGGTCGGGCGTGGCCGTGGCCACGATGATGAGGTCGATGTCGCTCGGGACGAGCCCGGCGTCCTTGACCGCAGCCGCCCCGGCCGCGGTGGCCAGCGAAGCCGTCGTCTCCTCGGGGGCGGCGATGCGGCGCTCCTTGATGCCGGTGCGCTCGGTGATCCACGCATCGTTGGTGTCGAGGGTCTGCTCGAGTTCAGCATTCGTGCGCCGATGTTCCGGGGCGTAGATGCCCCAGCCGGCGATGGCGGTAGCAATGCCCGTCGCACTCACGACTACGCGACCCGCAGCCACGCGACCGGCTCGCCCTCGCGCAGACGCTCACCCTCGTGGGCGATCATGCCCATCAGGTAGCCGGTGAAGGGGCTCACGACCTCGATGGCCGTGCCCGAACTCTCGATGGTGCCCACGATCTGGCCGCGCTCGACCAGTCCGCCGTCGATGCTCGTGCAGGCATGCGGGGAGAAGACGCCGCGCGATGGAGCGACCACGACCCGTTCGAGCACACCGAGGACTTCCCCCGCTTCGCTGTCGGCTCGGGGGGCGAGGGTGGGGGTCTCAGGCATGGGCGATCTCCAGGGGCAGGTCGGCGGGGACGGCGACGTTGCGAAGGGTGATGTCGGGATGGGCTCGTTTGGCGAGGCCGGTGAGCGTGGTGCCGGGGCCGATCTCGACGAAGGTCGTCGCGCCCAAGTCGATGAGCGCCGGCATCGTCGCCGCCCAGCGGACCGGACGAATGAGCTGCTCGGTGAGTCGGCCCGGCCACCCGGCGGCATCGGTGTACGGCGCGGCATCGTGATTGCTCATCACTGGGATCGATGTGTCGCCGAAGGGCGCAGACACGAGGTCGTCGGCGAAGGCGTCGGCCGCGGACTGCATGAGCGGGGTGTGGAAGGCGCCGCCGACGTTCAGGGCCATGACCCGCTTGACGCCGAGTTCCTTCGCCTTGGCCGAGGCCGCCTCGAGGCCTTCAGGTGTCCCGCCGATGACGACCTGCCCCGGCGCGTTGTCATTGGCGATCCAGCAGGCTCCGGCGCCGGCGGCACAGCTGTCCTGGGCCTGCTCGATGGTGGCGCCGAGCAGCGCCGCCAGGCGACCTGGACGGGCGTCGGCCGCATCCTGGGTGTGTCGGGCCCGGCGGGCGGCGAGGCGGCAGCCGTCGTCGAAGGCCAGGGCGCCGGCGGCCACGAGGGCCGTGATCTGTCCGAGGGAGTGCCCGCCGAAGGCGACGATCTCGACGCCACAGTCCTCGATCTCCGGCCCGGCGACCTCCCAGGCCAGCAGACTCGAGAGGAAGACGACGAGCTGCGCCTCCCGGGTTCGGGCGAGATCCTCGGCGGGGGCGCTGGTCAGGAGGGGAGCGAGGGTCTCGCCGGTGGCCTTCTCGGCCCGCTCGACGAGCGCCCATGCCGGATGATCGATCCACGGGGTCCCCAAGCCGGGTGCTTGTGCCCCCTGCCCAGGAAAGATCACGGCGATGCCCAACGGTTGCTCCTCCGACCTCGGCCCCAGTGCTTCGACCAGTAGTACTTCGGGATGGTTACACAGGATCCTCCCACGTTTCTACGGATCTGTGTAACGATTGGATGAACCGTCCGGGGGAACCGGTAGCGTGCGGATCGGAGGGAGGCGGAGATGGCGGAATATCGGGTGGAGGAGTTGGCGTCCGAGGCCGGCGTCTCCGTCGAGGCGCTGCGTTCGTACCAATCCAAAGGGCTGCTCCCTCCTCCGCGTCACGAGGGCCGGGCGGCCTTCTACGGCGAAGAACATGCGCTTCGGTTGCGCGAGATCCTCGACCTCAAGCACCAGGGCTACTCACTACGCATGATCGCCCACCTTGTCAGCGCACCACCCTCGGCGACGGCCGCGACTCCGGGACTGGCGGACACCTTCTCGGCCACCGATTCCGAGGAAGAGCGTCTGACCCTGCGCCAAGTGGCCGAACGGACGAGGGTTCCTCCCTCGATGCTGCGGTCTCTCGAGGCATCAGGCGTGCTGCAACCGCGCAACGACGACGCCGAGAGTCCCTATTCGACAGCAGATGTAAAGGCCGTCCGGATGCTGCTGTCGTTGATCTCCGGCGGGCTCCCGATCGAGGAGTTCATGGCCGTGGCCCGAACGCAGATCGAGACGAACGCAGCCGTTGCGCAAGGAGCCATCGATCTGTTCTTTCGCTACGTGCGCGAGCCGATGCTCGACTCGGGTCTGCCCGAGGACGCTGAGGCCGAGCAGTTGGTTTCAGCACTGGCCCTGATGCTGCAGGCGACGACCACGTTGATCTCCTACAACTTCCAGCGGCGCGTGCTCAACGGGATCTCCGACGAACTCGAGCGCCGCGGCGCCACGAAGGAGTTGCTCGTGCTCGAACGAGAGTCACGCCGTCGCGGCCTGGAGGTGTCGCCCGCATGACCAGTCCGACGCCCGCTCCCTCACCCCTGTCCTCCGACGAGCTCGTGGGCCTGTTGCCCCATCGGCCGCCCTTCCGCTTCGTCGATGCCGTCGACGAGTGCGTTCCCGGACTTCGGGTCGTCGCCCGCTATGCGGTGACTGGCGCCGAGGACTTCCTGGCCGGCCACTTTCCCGGCAACCCCATCTTTCCCGGCGTGATCCAGGTCGAGGCGTTGGCCCAGGCGGGGGCGGTAGCGGTGCTGGCGGACGAACGTTTCACCGGCAAGCTCCCGTTGTTCGGGGGCATCGAGAAGGTGCGATTCCGCCGTCAGGTGGTGCCGGGAGACGAACTGGTGCTGACGGTCGTCATGGACAAACTCGGAGCTCGAGGTGGATGGGGTGAGGGCACGGCCACGGTCGGGGGAACCGTGGCCTGTGCCGCCCGCATCTTCTTCGTGGTGGCACCAGCGCCCAGCTGACGTGCGCGATCCTTCGGGGATGGACGTCGATTGCCCCCGTTGCGGATCGCTCGTCGATCAAGAGTTCTACGGCCCGTGCGAAGCCTGCCGGGTGGTGCTTCGGGCCTCGGGTCGGGAGGCCGTCGTAATCGACGCGGTCGCGTATGAGCCGAAGATGAACGTGACGCCGAACCAGGTGGCGACCAAGGACTGAAGGTTCGAGGCGTCGCAGACGCGACCAGGCTGGTACCCTTTGTCCTCAGCGTTCCGAGTTCTCACGCAGCCGGATCGTCGTTGCAGGTTTCCGTTGGTCTCCCGCAAGTTCAAACGTTGCGTGGAGCTAGGAAACACAAAATCATGGCAGTAGGCACCGTCAAGTGGTTCAACGCGACGAAGGGGTTCGGCTTCATCACCCCCGACGGCGGCGGCGAGGAACTCTTCGTCC
>JBKJLU010000312.1:0-4945 GCA_046596815.1 Acidimicrobiales bacterium
ACCGGTCGAGCTGGTCGTCGCTCACGGCGAAGCCCGTGTCGGTCATGCCGAGCGGGCCGAAGATCTCGTCCTGCAGGTACTGGTCGAAGCGCTTCCCGGAAAGGATCTCGACCAGCCGTCCGCACACGTCGGTGGACATGCCGTAGAGCCAGCGGGTGCCCGGCTGGAAGACCAGCGGCTCCTCGGCGGCCTTGGTCATGACCTCGGCCAAGGTGTCGGTGCCGTCGAGCATCGAGCCGGCGAGGGTGCCGTCGGCGTTCATCGTGCCGATGGCGCCGAATCCGAGGCCGGACATGTGCATCATCACGTCCTTCACCGACATCGGTCGTTGCGGGTCGACGAGCCGGCGCTCGCCGTCGGGCCCGCGCTCCTTCACCTTCAGGTCACGCCACTCGGGGATGTAGCGGTGCACCGGGTCGTTGAGCTGGAACAGCCCCTTCTCGTAGAGGGTGAGGAGGGCGACGCCGGTGATCGGCTTGGTCATGGAGTAGATGCGCCAGATGGTGTCGTCGACCACCGGCTTGGCCCGCTCGCGATCCATCGATCCGAACGACTGGAAGTAGCCGACCGATCCGTGGCGGGCCACGACGACCTGTCCACCCACGATTCGCCCTGGCTGGATGTACTGCTTCTCGAAGTGGTCGGTGATGCGTTCGAGGCGGCGGGCGTCGAGGCCGGCGCCGTCGGGATCGATCTTCATGCTGGTGGCTCCCCCACTCGTTGCTTCGATACTCGAACCATCGTAGCTGTCTCACCCCCCACCTACCCTCACCTCAAGCTCTTCCCCCTCCATCCAGAGGCCCCGCCGTCGACCCCAGACGGGCGTTCAGGTGGCACATCCGGCCGCCGGATCCGCCACATCGACGGCATCGACCGACCGGAAGTGCCACTTGAACCGCTTCGACCACGTCGGCGCTGACGACTTCTTCGTCGGCGGCCGATCCGGACTCACCCGCTCCCAACTGCGCGCCGGCCTCGCCGCCGGCCGGTGGGTGCGGGTCGCTCACGACGCCTACCGCTTCGGCGGGCACCCTCCCACCACCCTTGATCGTTCGTTGGGTGTCGTCACGACTTCGGACGGGGTCGTCAGCGGAGCACTCGCCGCCCTGCTGCTCGGACTCGACGCCGGAGGGTCGCCACGTCTCGACGCCACGGTCGACCGCACCGCAAGTACCGAACTTCGGGGTCTGCGTCACCGCCTTCTCGCTCCCGAACGCATCATCACGGTCCGCGGCCTTCGCTCCACCGATGGGCTCCAGACGCTGGTCGACCTGGCGTACCGCTTGGACGACGACCGCTGGGAGCAGGCCCTCGAGTCCGCGCTGCGAATGTCGCTGACGTCCATCGCCGCGCTCGATGACGAGCTCCCGGCGCTCGGTCGTCAGCGCATCCGCGGTACCCGCCGGATCCGTCGAGTGCTGCTTGCGAGACCGCCCGGCGCGCCTCCGACGGAGAGCTTGCTCGAGACGCTCATGGTGCAGATCGCCCGCAGTCTTCCCGGTCTCCCGCCGCCTCTCCGTCAAGTCGAAATCTTCGATCAGTACGGGCAATTCGTGGCCAGGGTCGATCTGGCATGGCCCGAACTGGGACTATTCATCGAACTCGATGGGCAGCACCACAAAGGCCAACCGGTCCACGACGCCAACCGCGAGACCGCCGTGGTCGCCGCTACCGGTTGGCTCGTCGGTCGCTTCACCTGGACCGAGTGCAGCGCCCACCCCGTCGCCACCGCCCGGCGCCTCGACGGGCTCGTACGCCAAGCGCGACACCGGCCGGTACGGCCGGCTGCTTGACTCGTCATCGAGGTGGCGGAAACGGTCGCCCGGCGGCGTTCAAGTGGCGGAGATGGCGGCCGTTTCCGCCACGTGAACCCAGAGGGGGCAACCCCAACGCGGCGGGCGGGTGAGTTAGCGGGTGAGGCGGCCGGCGTCGAAGGCGGCGGTTTCGGCGGCGTCGAGCTGTTGCTCGACGATGTCGAGTCCGCCGTCCCAGAAGTGGGGGTCGGCGAGGTCGCAGCCGACGATCTTGCCGAGCTCCTCGGGTGCCATGGACCCGCCGGACGACAGCATGTGGAGGTAGCGGGGAACGAAGTCGGAACCCTGCTCGGCGTACTGCTTGTAGACGGACAGGGCCAACAGCTGCCCGTACGCGTAGGCGTAGACGTACCCAGGAGTACCGATGAAGTGGGGGATGTAGCTCCACCAGGTGCGGTAGCCCTCGGTGATCTCGACGGCGTCGCCGAGCATCTCGGATTGGGACTCGGCCCACAGGTCGCCGAAGCGGTCGATCGACAGCTCGCCGACGGTGCGGCGCTCGGTGTGGACGAGGTCCTCGAAGCGGTTCATGGCCGTCTGGCGGAAGATCGTGGCAATGGCGTCCTCGATGTTGGAAGCCAACAGCGCCAGCCGATCCGCAGGGTCGGCGACCGACTCGAGCACCCGACCGAACGTCACCGTCTCCCCGAACACCGATGCCGTCTCGGCCACGGTCAGCGGCGTGGTCTGGTGGAAGATGCCCTGGTCCCGGGCCAGGTACGCATGCAGTCCGTGCCCGAGTTCGTGGGCCAGGGTCATGACGTCGCGCCGGCGTCCCGTCCAGTTGAGGAAGACGTACGGATGGACCGACGGCACCGTGTACGAGCAGAAGGCCCCGCCGCGCTTACCGACGCGGGGCGCCGCGTCGATCCACTGCTCGTCGAAGAAGCGGCGCGCCCCCTCGGCCATCTCCGGGGAGAACGAGGCGTAGGCGTCGAGCACGAGTTCGCGCGCCTGGTCCCATCCGATCTCCTCCTCGCTGTCGGCCACCGAGGCCATGCGGTCGTAGTCGGCGATGCGGTCGAGGCCGAGAAGTCGCGCCTTGAGGGCGTACCAACGCTGCGGGATGTCGCTGCGCTTGCGCACGGCCTCGACCAGCGTGCCCACCGACTCGTCGGGGGCCTCGTTCGAAAGGTTCCGGCTCGAGATCCACGTCTCGTAGCCCCGCAAACGGTCGTTGGTCGCCTTGTCGGCGAGCAGGGTGTTGAAGATGAAGCCGCGGGTGCGCAGTCCGGGCTTGAGCCCGGCGGTCACCGCTTCGGCGGCGGCGCGGCGGACGTCGCGGTCGGGAGACGACAGGCGGGAGAGCCCCTCTTCCAGAGTCGCCGTGCGGCCGTCGAGTTCGACTTCGATGGCGGAGGCCTGCTCGCTGTAGAGCCGGTTCCAGGCGCCACTGCCGGTCACGGACTTCTCAGAGAGGATCTTCTCCTCCGCCTCGGACAGCAGATGATCCTTGTAACGGCGGGCGCTGATCAGGTGGTGGCGACAGAACGCCAGCCGCTCGTCACTGACCAACGCCTCGGCGTGGGTGTCGGACAGGGCTGCCCACTCGAGGTCAAAGAAGATGAGGCCGGCGTTGATGGCCGTGGCCCGCTCTTGCACCTTCTGCATGAGCGATCCACGACTGGCATCCGCAGTATCTGTGGCGAAGCGCAACGACGCGTAGGCGCCGGCTCGGCCCACGAGCTCGCGGAGCTCTGCCATCGACGTCATCACGTCGGCCAGAGCCGCAGCATCCATGGCCGCGAGAGTCCCCCGCACCGCCGCCACCCCATCGGCGCGGAGCGCGGCTTCGTCGAGGAGCTCGAACACCGCAGCCTCGGCGTCCTCCCGTCCGGAGAGGAGGTGTGAGAGGTCCCAGGTGACGTCGTCGACGTCGGTCTCGATCGTGCTCATGGCCTTCCATCCTAGGAAACGGTCAAAAGCCGACGGCGGTCAGAATGCCGTGGTGGCCCTCCCCTACGACCAGCGTCCGATCGACGCGACGCCGGTACACACCGCGGACCTTCCACCGCTGCCGCAACGAGCGCGCAACATCCCGGCCTCGGCGTGGGTCGAAGCTCCGGCTGCGCTCCTCGAACTCGGCTCGTCGTTCGGGGGTGACGAGGCGCTCTACAAGCGGCGGATCGGAGGCTGGCTGTTGTGGCGTTCGGGGCCGGCCACCAAGGCCGACGCCGCGTACCTCGCGTTGTGGGCCGACGACCTCGGCCGCACGTCGACGTTTCGGATCCGACCGGACGGATCGGGCGAGGGATCAGGCCCGAGCGGCGCGACCCACGACCGATTCCGGGCCTGGAAGGAAGACCTGCGCGACCATCAGCCGGATTAGGCCCTAGTGGGGAGCGGTGAGTGGGTTCCGCGGTTCGCTGACGACCTCGACGCCCGGGGGAAGGCCCTCGACCTTGCATGCACCGTCGACGTCGACGTCGATCGAGACCCTCGATCCGCCGAGCGGAATGCCCTCCACCCGCAGCGCACCGAGGGCCGCCGGCACGACGGGCGCCAGCCACACCTTGCCGTGGGGAACCCAGGGTTCGAGCCGCAGCAACGTCCGCAGGAAGAGCAGCGGCGACGCCGCCGCCCAGGCCTGGGGCGAGCACGATGTCGGATAGCTCACGACGGTCGGGAACTCCTCTCGCCCGAGGCCGGTGAACAGTTCGGGCAGGCGGCCCGCGGCCGTGGCCGACGCATCGAGCATCGCCATCACGATGCGTTGCGCCTCCTCGACGAAGCCATAACGCATGAGGCCAGCGGCGATGAGCGCGTTGTCGTGGGGCCAGACCGATCCGTTGTGATAGCTGATCGGATTGAAGCCGCGCATCGACGACGCCAAGGTGCGCACGCCCCACCCGCTGAACAGGTCGGAGCCGACGAGGTGGGCCGCGACCTGCGCCGCCTTGTCCTCGTCGACGATGCCCGTCCAGAGGCAGTGCCCCATGTTCGATGCCAGGGCATCGACGGGTCGCTTGTTGCGGTCGAGGGCCATGGCGAACCAGCCCCGATCGGCGAGCCAGAAGTCGCGGTTGAACGCCTTCTTCAGGTCGGCCGCCTTGGTGCGATAGCGCTGGGCCGTCGCCGTGTCTTGGTGTTCGTCGGCGAAGTGGGCGCGCGCCAGATAGGCGCCGTAGACA
>JBKJLU010000321.1:0-4107 GCA_046596815.1 Acidimicrobiales bacterium
GCGAAGAAGGCACTGATCGAGAAGCAGCAGAAGAAGCCGAAGTACAAGGTGCGTGGGTACACGCGCTGTCGCAAGTGCGGTCGGCCCAAGGCCGTCTATCGCAAGTTCGGCCTCTGCCGCATCTGCCTTCGCGAGATGGTCCACGCCGGGGAGATTCCCGGCGTCACCAAGGCGAGTTGGTAATCCGATGACGATGACCGACCCCATCGCGGACATGCTCACCCGCATCCGCAACGGCAACGTTGCCATGCACGACGAGGTGCGCATGCCCTCCTCGAAGCTCAAGGAGGCGCTCGCCGCCATCCTGCAGCGCGAGGGCTACATCCAGGGCTTTTCCGTCGCCGACAACACCGAGCGTCCCGGGAAGCTCCTGACCATCAACATGAAATACGCCTCGGACCGCACCCGCACCATCTCGGGGATCAAGCGTGTCTCGAAGCCCGGCCTGCGTGTTTACACAAAGGCCGACAGCCTTCCCCGCGTGCTCGGAGGACTCGGCGTCGCCGTCGTCTCCACCAGCCGGGGCCTCATGACCGATCGAGAGGCTCGCAAGTCCCGCATGGGCGGCGAAGTCCTCTGTTTCGTCTGGTAGTTCGGAGCTTTCAATGAGCCGTATCGGCAAGTCCCCCATTCCTGTGCCCTCGGGCGTCGACGTGACCCTCGATGGTCGCGTCGTGCGCGTGAAGGGCCCCCAGGGCAGCCTCGAGCGCGAGATCCCGGGCGAGATCACCGTTCGCCAGGACGAGGCCACGCTGTTGGTCGAGCGCCCCAACGACGAGCGGGCCAACCGGGCGCTGCACGGCCTGACCCGGTCGCTGGTCAACAACATGGTTGTCGGGGTCACCGCCGGCTTCGTCAAGGAACTCGAGATCGTCGGCGTCGGGTACCGCGCCGCCGCCCCTTCGCCCAACCGTCTCGACCTGGCCCTCGGCTTCAGCCACCCCGTCGCCGTCGATGCCCCCGCCGGCATCACCTTCGAGGTTCCGATCCCGACGCGCATCATCGTCAAGGGCATCGACAAGGAACTGGTCGGACAGGTCGCCGCCAACATCCGCAAGATCCGTAAGCCCGAGCCCTATAAGGGCAAGGGCGTCCGCTACGCCGGCGAAGTCGTGAAGCGCAAGGCTGGAAAGGCCGCCAAGTGAGTAGCGCCTCGCAAAAGAAGATGGAGCTGCGCAAGCGGCGGCACTTCCGGGTGCGCAAGAAGGTGTTGGGCTCGGCCGATCGGCCGCGTCTCGCCGTCTTCCGCTCGACCAAGCACATCACCGCTCAGGTCATCGACGACCGCACGGGCCGCACCCTGGCCTCCGCGTCGACCGTCGAGGCCGACCTCCGTGGTGCCTACGGCGGCAACGTCGATGCGGCCACCAACGTGGGTCGACTCGTGGCCACCCGGGCCAAGGAAGCAGGCGTCGAGAAGGTCGTCTTCGACCGCGGCGGATTCGGTTACCACGGTCGCGTCGCCGCTCTGGCTGACGCGGCTCGCGCAGCAGGACTGGAGTTCTAAGTGTCTGATTTCAATCGTGGAGGCGGCGGTCCCCGCAACGACCGCAACGACCGGGGTGACCGCGGTGAACGCGGCGGCGGCGACCACCTGCAGGAGCGGCCCATCGGCCGCGGCCGCCGGGTGGCCAAGGTCGTCAAGGGTGGACGTCGGTTCTCCCACACCTCACTGGTCGTCGTCGGTGACGGCGCCGGTCGGGTCGGTCTCGGCTACGGAAAGGGCAAGGAGCACAGCATCGCCCTCCAGAAGGCCACCGAGAACGCCAAGAAGAACGTGTTCGACGTGCCGCTGGCCGGCGCGACGATCATCCACCCCATCACCGGCGTTGCTGGTGCAGGGCGGGTGTTGCTGAAGCCGGCGGCTCCCGGTACCGGCGTCATCGCCGGTGGTGCCGCTCGCGTCATCCTCGAGATGGCGGGCGTGCACGACGTGCTCTGCAAGTCGCTCGGCTCGTCGAACGCCATCAACGTCGCCCACGCCACCATCGCCGGCCTCAAGGCCCAGAAGCGTCCTGACGAGATCGCCCGCCTGCGCGGCAAGTCGCCAGAAGAGGTCACGCCCAAGGGCATCCTCGACGCCTACAACGAGACGCGCCGCGGCAAGCTCGTCGTCACGGAAGTGGTCTGAGCATCATGGCTGAACTCAAGCTCACCCAGGTCCGCTCGGCCATCGGCACGAAGCCGGTGCACCGCGGCACGCTGCGGGCCCTCGGCCTCGGCCGCATCGGCAAGACCCACACCCTGCCCGATCGTCCCGAGATCCGGGGCATGATCGCCCGGGTTCCGCACCTCATCACCGTCGAGGAAATCTCATGAAGGTTCACGATCTCCATCCGGCGCCCGGCGCCACCAAGGCCAAGCGACGCGTCGGTCGAGGCATCGGTGGCAAGGGCGGCAAGACCGCCGGCCGCGGTACGAAGGGCCAGGGCGCACGCAACAACATCAAGCCCGGGTTCGAGGGCGGCCAGCTTCCACTGGCCATGCGCATCCCCAAGCTGAAGGGCTTCAAGAACCCCTTCCGCGTCGAATACAACGTGATCAACCTCGACTCCCTCGAGGCCTTCGAAGGCACCGAGGTCAACCCCCAGTCGCTCCGGGCCAAGGGTCTCGTGCACAAGCACGGGCTCGTCAAGGTGCTCGGTCGCGGCGAGTTGACTCGAGCGGTCACGGTGAAGGCCCACGGCTTCTCGAAGTCGGCCGTCGAAGCCATTCAGGCGGCAGGCGGTAGCGTGGAGGTCATTCCCCTGCCTTGGGGGAACGGACGTCCGCCGGCCAAGGGCAACGCGCTCACCAACCGCTGACGGCCTCCTCGACCGCCCCGATACCCGAACCCGCGAAACGGAGCAACACGTGTTCTCCAATGTGAAGAACATGTTCAAGATCCCCGATTTGCGCGGGAAGATCCTGTTCACGTTGGCGATCATCGCCTTGTACCGCTTCGGCTCGCATGTGCCGACGCCGGGCGTCGACTTCGAAGCCGTCGAGCGCCTCACCGCCGAATCGCAGCGCGGTGGGGTGCTCGCCTTCCTGAACCTGTTCTCCGGCGGGGCGCTGACCCGATTCGCCGTCTTCGGGCTCGGGATCATGCCGTACATCACCGCCTCGATCATCATGCAGCTGCTCCAGGTCGTGATCCCCAAGCTGGAGGAGTGGCGAGAGCAGGGCGCGGTAGGCCAGAAGAAGATCACTCAGGCCACCCGCTATGTCACGGTGGCGCTGGCCATCATGCAGTCGACGGCCCTGGCCTTTGCCTTCCACAACGGGGCCGCCGGCTTCCTCGGCTCGGGCAGTAGCGACATCGACCTCATCCCGAACTTCACCGTGCCGCGTGTGCTGCTGGTCGTGCTGTCGATGACCGCCGGTACGGCCATGGTGATGTGGCTGGGTGAACTCATCACCCAGCGGGGTATCGGTCAGGGCATGTCGATCCTGATCTTCTCGAGCGTCGTCTCGGGCATGCCCGCCCAGGGCGCCCAGGTGCGGGCCCAGGCCGGCAACTTTCTGTTCGCCATCATCATGGCGCTGGTCCTGGTGGTGCTGGTGGCCGTGATCTTCGTCGAGCAGGGCCAGCGTCGCATCCCGGTGCAGTTCGCCAAGCGGGTCGTCGGCCGCAAGATGTACGGCGGCCAGTCGAGCTACATCCCGCTCAAGGTGAACCAGTCGGGCGTCATCCCGATCATCTTCGCCAGCTCGCTGCTGCAATTCCCGATCCTGATCAGCAACGTCCTGCCCAACTCCGGCTGGGGCGTCTCGGTGCGCAGCTTCATCAACAACAACCTCTTCCAGCCCAGCTCGGCTCTGTACATCGCGCTCTACGGCCTGCTCATCGTGGCCTTCGCCTACTTCTACACGGCCATCCAGTTCGACCCCCATCAGCAGTCCGACTACATCCGCAAGAACGGCGGCTACATCCCCGGCATCCGTCCGGGGCCGCCAACCGAGCGCCACCTCGCCGCCATCCTCAACCGCATCACCCTTCCCGGAGCGCTCTTCCTCGCCTTCATCGCTCTCCTCCCGTCGCTGGCGTTGGCCGTCGGTGGCATCAACAACTTCCCGTTTGCCGGCACGACGTTGCTCATCGCCGTGGGCGTGGCCCTCGAGACC
>JBKJLU010000407.1:0-5555 GCA_046596815.1 Acidimicrobiales bacterium
CTCGAGCGGTGTGCTGGTGGGTTTCCACCCAGCGGTCCAGCTAGCCCACTAGTGGCCAGCCACCTCCAGAGTCCCGAAACGTTTGCCTGAAATTCGGACCACCTCCTTTCTCTGGTACCGGTGATGGTACAGAACTCGGCGGCGTTCGGGGCGCGGTTTCTTGTGCTCTCGCTCAGCCACCGAGCGAGGCCGCCGTCAGCCACGGCCGGCTGCGGAGGTAGGCGTCCTCGAGCTTCCAGTCGGTACGGAACGACGAGCCCTCGAACCACCCAGCCTCGGCGAGGGCGTGCAGATCGCTCTGGCCGGCATACGGCTCGATGGTGGGCTCGAGAACGAGGTCGGCCGGAGCCTCGTACGGTTCGAACGCGGGCTCGTAGCTCGCGCTCCGGAAGCCCCGGAACGCAGACTCCAAGCTGTTGGTTCCGCCATGACGGCGGTTGAGGTACGGCAGACCCCAGTTCTCGGAGATGAACCGCAGCGCCGACGCATGGTCGTAGGTGGTGTGGCCGACCTTGTTCTGGGGCTTCCCCTTGCGGTTCCGGGCGGCTGCGGTCCAGGGGCTGACGACCGTCGAGGGAATGCGGAATCCCAGCTGGCCGAAGTCGTTGGAGCCGCCTGGGTCGGCATCGTTGGCGAGATCGTCCGGAAGACGCGGCGGGTTGACGTGGTCCCAGAATCCACCCCACTCGTCGTAGGTGATGACCATGGCGGCGTTGCGATAGAGCGGCGACATCGTGAACGCCTCCACCAGGTCGGAGAGAAAGGCCTGGCCGAGGCGCAGGTCGGCGTGGGGATGGTCGTCGTTGGCCACACCTTCGGGTCCGATGAAGAACGGGTCGACAAACGACACCTGAGGCAGCTGGCCGGCTTCGGCGGCGGCATAGAACTCGCTCACGTGCCGGGCCTGGGCAGCATGGCGCTCGCCCCAGAAAGCGATCTCCGGAAGGTTGGAGTAGTAGTACGCCGACGACATGCCGGCCCGCTCCATCAGCGTCCAGATGGTCGGCCAGTCGAACCCGTGGGCCCACTCGGTCCGCCCGGCGGCGGCCAGCTGCGGAGGGAGGTCGTTCTTCTTCAGCCCGGCCGATTGGGCGGAGTGCTGGTAAAAGCGGTTCGGTTGGGTCGGGCCCAGAAGCGAGCAGAACCATCGGTCGTAGGCCTGCCAGTTGCGGGCGAGCTGGGCCCACACAGGTACGTCGGCGGCCTCGTAGTAGGCCAACGCGAACTCGTCGTTGCGGTGGCGGGCATCGAGCCACCCGTCGCACGCGCCCCCGTTGCGCTGGACGCGGCCCGAGTTCCACGAGTGCGACGGATCTTCGAAACCCCGTCCGGCGTAGTCGTCTCGGCCGGCGCGGCCCCAGTTCGCCGTGGGCACGAGGGCGCCATCGGCGCCGGCTCGACGGTCGGGGAACGACGCGTTCTGGAAGGCGTCAAACTCCTGATTCTCGGCGCCGTACCAGCCGAGGTAATGGTCGACCGAGCGGTTCTCGAGCATCACGATCACCAGATGCTCGACCGGCGTCCTGGACTTGGGCCGCAGCAGCGTGCCGCTCGGCGGCAAGGCCAGGTTGACGAAGCTGTCGGCTCGGGCGGCGACGGGCCCGAGAGCCGCAAGACCGGCACCGGCCAGGGTGCCTCGCAGGAAGGTTCGACGATCCATGATGCCAACGGATTCGCCGTTGCCGGCGGGGTCACCTGCCCCTTACAAGTCTTCGCCGGCCTCCGGGCCAACCGCGCCGATGGCCTCGAGATAGCTCATCTGGGCGTCCAACACGGCGTGGACCTGTTCGGGCGTGTACTCGCTGCCCGTGCGGTCGGCCTGGTCGAGCACGTAGGCGACGGTCTCGGCGCCCCCGACCACGATCGGTGCATCGATGTGAGGCGACGAGCCGTTTCCGCTCACACCCTTGGCCCGGAAGTACTGCAGGTTCCAGTCGAGGATCTGGCGTACGTCGTCGTGGCTGAGCACGGCGCTGATCTCGAAAGGCAGGTGGTTGGCGACCCACTCGATGGCCTCGTCCGGATCGAACACCGGCCGGGGCGGCTCGGCGTCGAGCCGCCGGGCCTCGCGCCCCACGACCGCCGCGGCCACGGCGAAGGCAAGCGCCAATGCGACGAGGATGTAGACGATGATCATGCGCCGCTCATCCTAGGGACGAGGGATTCGGCTCAATTCGCGAGTTCGGGCAGGCTCAGCACGCGATTGCGTACTGAGCCTGCCCAAACATCGGGGACCGGACCTACAGGCCGATGCGCTGGGCCAGCAGCTCGCGGTGGTAGGTGGGGTCGCCGAGCAGGAGCTCGGACGACTTTGCACGCTTGAAGTAGAGGTGGGCCGGGTGCTCCCACGTGAAGCCGATACCACCGTGGATCTGGATGTTCTCGGCCGATGCGTGGAAGTACGCATCCGAGCAGTAGGCCTTGGCCAGCGAGGCCACGACGGGCAGCTCTTCGCTGTCGTCGGCGGCGGCCCATCCGGCGTAATAGGCGGCCGACTTCGCCGACTCGACCTCGAGCAGCATGTCGGCGCACTTGTGCTTGATGGCCTGGAACGAGCCGATCGGGCGACCGAACTGCACGCGGACCTTGGCGTACTCGACCGACATCTCGAGGCACTTCTGGGCGCCACCGACCTGCTCGGCAGCCAGGGCCACGGCGGCGAGGTCGAGGGTCTTCTGGAGACCGGCGGCGGCGCCACCCTCGGCGCCGATGAGGCGGGCCGGGGTGCCGGCGAACTCGAGGCGGGCCTGCTTGCGGGTCTGGTCCATCGTCGACAGCGAGGTACGGGTGAGCCCGGTTGCGTCGCCGTCGACGGCGAAGAGGCTGAGGCCACCGTCGGTCTTGGCCGCCACCAGGATGAGGTTGGCGATGTGACCGTCGATGACGAACATCTTGTGGCCGTCGAGGGTGTAGCTGTCTCCGGACTTGGCGGCGGTGAGGGTCACGCCGTCGAGGTCCCAGCGGCCGCTGTCCTCGGTGATGGCGAGCGTGGCAATGGTGTCGCCGGCGGCGATACCAGGAAGGAGTTCCTTCTTCGCTGCGTCATCTCCGCTTGTAAGAAGGGCGTTGGTGGCGAGGGCCACGGTCGAGAAGTAGGGGGCGGCCAGCAGGGCCCGGCCCATCTCCTCGAGGACGATGATGAGCTCGACGTAGGTGTAGCCGGAGCCCCCGTACTCCTCGGGGATGGCGAGGCCCTGGAGACCGAGCTCCTGGGCCATCTGGTTCCAGACCTTTTCGTCATACCCCTCGGTCGTCTCCATCAGGCGACGGACCTCGGTCTCGGGCGACTTGGACTCGAGGAAGCGGCGGACGCTCTTGCGCAGCTCTTCCTGCTCTTCGGAGAAGGCGAAGTTCATGTGGTGGACGGTACTTCGGCTCTCGAACCTCGTCCACTGGTAGCGTGTACATCCGTGGACACATCACCGTCGATGGCCCGAGTCGGCATCCGGGATCTGCGGGCCAACGTGGCCGCGGTGGTGCGGAGGGCGGCGTCGGGCGAACGAGTGGTGATCACCTCCGATGGCGTTCCGGTGGCCGTGCTCGGACCGATCACCCCGGCGGACTCCGGCGTGACCCTCGACGATCTGATCGCCGCCGGCCTCGTGATCCCCCCCGGCCGCCTCGACCATCCGGATGCGCCCGAGCCGGCCACGTTGCCGGTCGACACCCGAAGCGGTCGCGTGCTCGACGATCTGCGGGGCAAGTGACGCTCTTCGTCGACACGTCGGCCCTCGTCCGCCGATACGTCCGCGAACCGGGATACGAACTCGTCGTCGAGGCGATGTCGAGCGAGGACGTGTGGGTGGCGAGCGCCTTGGCCCGTACCGAGGTGATGGTCATGCTGCACCAGTTGGCCGCCGGTCCCCGCCAGCAGTCGCGCCTCTGGACCAGTTTCCGGGACGACTGGGATGCATTCGCCGTCGTGCCCGTCGACGACCGCTGCCTCGGCCGCGCCGTCGAACTCGGCGCCTCGTTCGCCGTGCGCATCGTCGACGCCATCCACTTGGCGGCCGCCGACCGCCTCCCCCGACCCGCTCGCTACCTGACCTTCGACCGCCACCAGATCCCCGCGGCGGCCGCGCTCGGCTTCGAAGTGATCAGCCCGACCTGACGATCCGACAGGATGCTGCCGTGGCCAAGGAACCGACGGCATCCGAGACCATCGAAGTGGCGGGCCGCGAGTTCACCGTCACCAACATCGACAAGGTCTTCTTCCAGGAGCGGGGCGAGACCAAGATCGATCTCGTGCGGTACTACCTGCGCGTGAGCGATGGCGTCATGCGGGCCATGGGTGGACGGCCGACGATGCTGCAGCGCTTTCCCTCCGGGGCCACGGGCGAGTCGTTCTTCCAGAAGCGGGTACCGAAGAACGCACCCGACTGGCTGCAGACCACCACCGTCAGCACGGTCAACGGCACCACCTCCGAAGCGCTCGTCATCGCCGACCTCGCCCACGTCGTGTGGGCCGTGAACCTCGGCTGTCTCGGCTTCCATCCGTGGCCGTTCGTCGTCAGCGACACCGAGCATGCCGATGAGTTGCGCATCGATCTCGACCCGCAGCCGGGCACCGACTTCACGAAGATCCGTCTCGCCGCCCACGAGCTCAAGGCGCTGTTCGACGAGCTCGGCATCGTGTCGTGGCCGAAGACCACGGGCAACCGGGGCCTGCACGTGTACGTGCGACTCGAACCGCGCTGGAACTCCTACGAGGTGCGGGCCGCTGCCGTCGCCGTGGCCCGCGAGCTCGAGCGCCGGCGCCCCGACCTGCTCACGTGGGCGTGGTGGAAGGAAGAGCGGGGCGAACGGATCTTCGTCGACTACAACCAGAACGCTCCCCACAAGACGGTCTTCGGGGGGTGGTCGGTGCGGTCCCGCGCCGGCGGCCAGGTGTCGACACCATTGCACTGGGACGAGATCGACGACGTCCACCCGGATGCATTGACGATGGGGGTGGTGGCCGACCGTTTCGAGCGCGACGGCGATCCGTGGACAGGCATCGAGAACGCGCCACAGTCGATCGACACGCTGCTCGAGATGTCCGCACGCGACATGGCCAACGGGATGATGGACGCTCCGTGGCCCCCGGTGTATCCGAAGATGCCGAACGAACCGCCACGCGTCGCTCCCAGTCGCGCCCGTCACGTAGAAGACTGACCGCATGAGCACTCTGCACTACGAGGACACGAACGTCGAGATCCACAAGGTCGTGGTCGGGCCGGTCGACAACAACGTGTTCGTGCTGCGGTGCAAGGCGACCGGCGACGCCGTGCTGCTCGATGCCGCCAACGAACACGACCGCCTCCTCGAGTTGTGCCGCACCCTCGGCGTGCGCAAAGTGCTCGAGACGCACGGGCACTGGGACCACATCCAGGCCGTGCCGGCAGTGCGCGATGCCGGCTACGAGGTGGGAATCACCGCCGCCGACGCCGCCATGCTGCCGAGCTACGACTTCGTGCTCGAAGACGATTCGGTGATCGAGGTCGGCCGCGTGCGGCTGCGCACGATCGCCACACCGGGCCACACCCCGGGGTCGATGTGCTTCCTCGTCGAGGGCT
>JBKJLU010000280.1:0-5485 GCA_046596815.1 Acidimicrobiales bacterium
CGCGCACCTCTGAAAGCAGTGAGCCCGTCGCCTTGATAACCGCCGCCGACGCCCCGCTGCTCGCCCAGCCGTACTTCGCTGATGGCGACCCGGGGCCGATCGTTGCTGTCCTGGCGCAGGTACCCGAGATGCTCGAGGTGGCCATCCCGTTCATCGGGCTCGTACTTGGCCCGTCGGCCATCGACATGCGGACCAAGGAAGTCGTCATACTCCGTACCTCAGCCCAGGCGTCCTGCCGCTACTGCGTGGAGGCCCACACCGTTGTCGCCCTCGACAGCGGCCTGTCGACCACCGAGGTCCGTGCCCTTCGAGGCGAGGGTGCCGTCGAGGAGGCGTTCCCGGCAGAGCAGGACCGGGCCGTGATCGCGTGGTGTGATGCCGTGGTCGGCAGCGGTTCGATCGACGCCGTCTGCCGGGACCGTTTGCGGGCGGACCGTCCCGACCATGTTGTGGTTGAGCTCACCTTGCTGGCCTCGACGACCCTCCTCCTCAACCGATTCTGCACGGCCCTGGAGCTGCCCACCTCGCCTGAGGTGCTGGCCCGACTGGCCGCAGTCGGGATGGGGTCATGAGCACCGCCATCGCCGAGGCCGTGCACGATGGCCGGCTCCCGGGGCGGGTCTGGCTCTACAGCAACTACCACTGCAACCTGGTCTGCACCTACTGCCTGACCGACTCGTCGCCCAAGTCGCCTCGCCGCGACCTGGCCTCCGGCCGCATGGTCGACCTGGCCGTCCAGGCCCGTGACCTCGGCTTCACCGACCTGGGCGTCACTGGCGGCGAACCGTTCCTGCGGCCGGACATGGTTGACGTCCTGCTCGCCATGGCCGAGCAGCTTCCGACCGTCGTGCTCAGCAACGCCACCTTGTTCCACGGCGACCGACTCACCAGAGTCGAGGCGCTGGCGGGGAGTCCCGTGCTGATCCAGGTGTCGCTCGACTACGCCGACGCCGACGACAACGACGCCCAACGGGGCGTTGACAACCACGCCACCGTGGTCGCCGCCATCTCCCGCCTCGTGGATCGGGGCATTCGGGTCCGCATCGGGACGACCCTCGACCCCGATGTCGAGGTGAGCGAGGACGAGCAGGCCCGGCTGTGCACCCTGCACCGCAGCCTCGGAGTGGCCGACGAGGACCACGTCGTGCGTCCCATCGTGCGCCGGGGCCGTGCCGACGTCGCCGACCTGGGCGTCAAGGCGACCGTCGCCGACCTTCCGCCCGAGTTGACCATCACCGCTGACGGAGCCTGGTGGAGCCCCTTCGGGCCGACGGTCCGAGACGGCGTCCCCGAGACCGACCTGCTCATCACCCGGACCACGGACCCGCTCGTCACCCCGGCAACGGCGCTGCTGCGCCTCATCGACGGCCGACCACCCGGCGAGGACGCTCTGCTGGGCATCCGCTGAGCGTGACCCACTGCGGCCCGGTCGGGCCGCTACCGCCACTCGAATTTCGCCGCAGCGCCACGAAAGGTCATCCATGAGCGACACCGCCCAGCAACCGGCTCCCGACCTCGCCGACAGGTTCACCGAGAATGTGACGGACACGGTCGATGCCGCGAGCGCTCGATGGGGTCCCACGGTGCTCCGCTGGACGGCTGCATTGCTCTGGCTCGGAAACGTGAGCTGGAAGCGACCCCCCGGCTTCGGGCGTTCCGCCGACGGCTGTCGGGCGCTTTGCGGCTACACCAAAGCCGGAATCGAACATGGCGTCCTGCCAGGCGCGCCATGGCTCTTCGAACACGTCATCAGCCCGCACCTGTGGGCCTTTGGATGGATCACGATTTTGAGCGAGGGAACCCTTGCCATCTTGTTGATGTCGGGGCGCTACCGGCGGACCGCAGCCGTCCTTGGCATCCTCCAGAGCTTCGCCATCCTCCTTGCCGTGGCCAACGCTCCCGACGAGTGGTACTGGTCGTACCTCCTCATGATCGCCCTCCATGTCGCCGTACTCACGACGACATCCGGTTCGCGTCCGCAGACCGCGCGGGTGATGGCGGCGGTCACGATCGGGTTCGGTGCTGCGATGGCGATCGTGCATGCCGGCGAAGGCCTCACTGGCACCCGGTTCACCTTGTTCTCCGGCAGAACCGGGTTGCCCGATGATCTCGCCAAGAACTTGTTCGGCGGATCCGTTGCCCTCGGCCTGATCATGGCGACGCTAGGAACGGCAGGCCTCGTCGCTGCGGGCCGGTTCGAGATCGCGCGACAACGGATGGTCGGCGCAGGCCTGGCGGTCGTGGGGGCGGCCCTCTTCCTCACCTACGGCCCGGACGGGCTGATCCTCCGGCTCGGTTCGACGACCACGACGGCGTGCGTGATCATCGCGCTCGGGCTCGGATTTGCGATCCAGCGGGCTCACGCCGAGCCTGATCTCCCTGATCGAATCTCCACATCCACCGCTCCGATCACAGGACAGCGGTGATGTCGTTTGCCGACCCCACTCGGCTCAGGTGAGGCAGGATCAGGTCGTGTCCGAGACCAGCGCCTTCGATGTGAGCGAGGGAGTCGCCGGTGCATGATGACGCGCTGACGGCGGCGCTTCTGGGCCAGGTCGAGTGGTGGTGGAACATCACGTCCCGATGACCCCAAGATCGGAGTGGTCCTCCATATTCACCGCGAGCTGATGCACCACGGCGCCGAGATCAACCTCCTGCGCGACCCTCTACGCGGCGAGGTGGTCGAAGGATCGGTGACCCACCGCGCGGGTGAGCGTCGCGCACTGTGTTTTTTTTTGGGGCCGAGCCGATCAGCGCCGGCGGCCGACGACGAGCACCTTGTCCCAGCGGGCTCGGAAGGTGCCGTCCTCGGTCATCTGTTCTTGCTCGCCGAGCCAGCGCTCGACGACGTCAGGTGGCACCCTTCCGTCGGTGACGGCCCGGTGCAGCACGCTTCGCACGTCGATTGGCAGGTTGTTCAAGGCGTAACCCCGCGAGGACTCGGTGACGACGTCGTCGATGACGAAACCGTGGCGTTCGAACATCGCCGGCATCCGACTGCCAATGTCCGGGTGTCGCACGCGAAGGAACTGGGCCGGAATCGCTCCGTCGGGGGCGACGGCGCTGTCGACGCGAAAGGTCGTGAAGTCAGGCTCGAACGCGGCGACGAACCCACCCGGGCGCAAGACCCGGGCGGCCTCGGCGACGACTGCGTCTGGCTTCTCGACATGTTGAAGTGTTCGCTCCATGCGCCATCCGTCGATGCTGGCGCTCGCGAACGGGAGCCGAGCGGCGTCGGCACGCGCGACCGGTGCCTTCATCGCTGGCCGTGCGCGCGCGCGACCAAGCATCTCGGCGCTTACATCGACTCCGATGGGCACCATCCCCAGCGCCGCGAGCCGGTCGAGATCGTGGCCGAGGCCGCAGCCGATGTCGACGACTCGTTGCGCCGCAACGGCACGGTGGGCGGCGAATGCCATATAGGACTTCATGGCGGCGAGCCCGACGTCTGCCGACAGGAGGTACGCGGCGAGGGAATCTGCGGAGCCACTGGCGTCTACATCGGAGAACCCTGAACCTCCAGTCTGCTCGTGAGCCGTCATGGTTCGAGACGCTTCCTCATCCGGACATTGAAGCCCTCGAAGCCGAGGCTCCCGAAGAACGCGGCGGCGTCGGTGTTGAACGTCCAGTGATCCATCGCCAGACGGTCGATCCCTCGCCGCCGGGCCTCCGTTTCTGCAGCGGCATAGAGAGCACGCCCGACGCCCCGACGGCGAAACGCGGGGTCGACGGCGATGTGATTCAGGTGCAGGACGTGCGTCTCGTTCTTGAACGGGCTGGCCCGCCGCAGCTGGTCCTCGACCCACAGGTAGCCGGCAGGTACCTCGGCTGAAGTCGCCAGAAACACCACGTGGCTTTCGCTGGCGAGAAGGAGCCCGAAGAAGGCTCGAACCTCCGACGGTTCGGTGGGACGAAAGTCGTAGGGCTCCGCAGCCACGTGCAACCCGTGGACGTGGTCGTTCAACGCGGCGAGGGCTGCCGCTTCAGACGGCGTCGCCTCACGTACCTGGATCTCGCTCACTCCGAGATGTTAAGGGTGCCATCGGGGAGGTCCTCGTTGTGGAATCGGCCCTTGCCGTTCGGTCCCCAGACGCTCACCGAACCGCGTCCGACGGCGCGGAACTGACCATGGTGACGGACGAGCGCGGTGGCCCCGTCGATGCCGACGATGTTCCGCGCTCGACCAGCGAGGCGATTCACCACGTCGCCTGCCAGCGACGGGTACTCGTCAAAGTGCGGGAGCACGATCGTGTTCGCAAGGAGTCCGAATCCTGTCGAACCGGCACCACCCCGCAGCCCGGCGATGTGGCTGCCCTGCACCATTGCGCCGGCAGAGCAGCCAGCGAGCACGCCCCCGCGATCGAGGACACCGAGAATCGCCGCCCAGGCTGCGGTGCCGTCGAGCAGCTGGTGCAGCAGCGCCGGCTTGCCGCCCGAAAGGTAAACGAGATCTGCGCCAGCGATGTCACGGACCATCACGTCGTCGTCGGCCGTGCGGCGGTCGATGACGTCAACGGCGACGGCCTCGGCGCCAAGGCGCGTGAAGTGGGCGACGCCGCGGTCTTGCCAGCCTCGCCAGACCCGTTCGCCGTCTTTGGCCGCGGCCGTCGGTAGGCAGGCGACCCGAGGCGCTCGCTCACCCGTATCGAGCAGGGACAGCAGGTGCTCGTCGACCGGTCGGCACACGTCGAGGTACTCGCCGCTGCCGACGAGCGCAATCGTGGGGTTCACAACTTCAGCATGATCGGCTTTCGGGAAGAACCGATCCGTAGCCATCGAACTCGTGCGCCCGACCGGGTTCAGTCGGGCGGTGGTGGTCGTCGGGAGCGGAGGCGGTTGTGGTAGCCGCAGGCGACTCGGCCGTTGTCTTGGCTGGTGATGCCGCCACTGATCCAGGGTTGGATGTGGTCGATCTGGCATTTGTGGCTGGGGATGTCGCAATAGCGGTGGTAGCAGAACTGGTCGCGGACCTCGATGAGGCGGCGTAGCGCTCCGGTGAAGCTCCGCTTGTAGGACACGTCGATGACCCGACTTGGGCTCCCGTCGAACAGGACGCGCTCGAGGTCGGCATCCGCGATCCACGGCAACAGGGCGGTGGGAGGCACGACCTGTCCGCTGGCGAGTTGCATCAGGTGGCTGAAGGCGCTGGCTCCGAGCAACAACGTGAACAGGGGTTTGGGCGCTCGCCCACCGGCGGGCATGGTGGCGGAACGGCGGGCCATCTCGACGAGAGCGTCGGCGCGGCGTTGGTCGGGGGTGCGTTCCAGATCGCCGACGAGGGGGTCGCGGCCGAGGCGGTTCTTGGCGGTGGCCCAGTCGGCGTCGAACAAGTCTTGTTCGAGGCGTTCGAGTTCCCCTGAGACGGTGGCCCCGCTGATCGGATCGAGCAGGATCGAACGAACTCGGGCGCCTCGAACAAGACTTGTTCGACGCCGACTGGGCCACCGCCAAGAACCGCCTCGGCCGCGACCCCCTCGTCGGGGAG
>JBKJLU010000308.1:0-7074 GCA_046596815.1 Acidimicrobiales bacterium
GTCCCGCAACGGACGATCGATGGCGCCGGCGCCGCCACAGAGCCGCGCCAGGTTGGCCGCCACCGCCGAGGTGTCGGCCTCCAGACGCTCGACGGCGAGATGGCGAGCCTGCAGACGCTGGCCGAGCGCGTGCTTCAGTGGATCGACCCCGCCAGGGGCACGCGTCGATGTGGTCACCACGGCCACGTCGGGGAGCCCGTCCTCGACGAGCAGGCGGCCGAGGTCGCGCCGGCACGCCTCGAGCTGCTCGGCATCGAGACGATCGGACTGGTTGAGGGCCACGAGCAACACGCCGCCATGGCCGGCCAGGGGTCGCAGGTACTGATCGTGGATGGCGGCGTCTGCGTACTTCTGCGGGTCGACGACCCACACGACGAGGTCGGCGATGGCGACGATGCGGTCGACTTCGCGCCGGTGTTCGGGGGCGGTCGAATCGTGGTCGGGGAGATCGAGGAGCACGAGTCCGTCGGGGCCGTTCGGATCGGGGACGTGGTGTCGTCGGTCGACGCTCAACCAGTCGAGGAGCGCCGAGGCGTCGCGGCCCCACGAGCACGAGTGGGTCGTCGACGTGGTCGGCCGGCGGGCGGCCACGGCCGAGAGGTCGGCTTCGGCCAGGGCATTGAACAACGACGATTTTCCGCTGCCCGTGGCGCCGGCCAGTGCCACCACGGTGTGTTCGATGCCGTGGCCGAGACGCTCGCCCGCCCGCCGGAGCAGGGCCTTGGCCGACGCCAGCTCGGCATCGGCCAACAATCCGTCGGCGGCGTCAACCGCCGACTGCAGCGCCCCGAGGCGCTCATCGAGGCCCGGCCCCTCCCGCTTGCGGCCGAGCACTACGGGGCGCCCGACTCTTCGGTCTTGAAGCCGCGAGCCCGCGCCGCCTTGAACTGTTCGAGGACGAGTCGCAGCCGGCGATCGCCCTCCGGTGGCGCGGCCGCATCGAGGAGGTCGGTGAAGCGATGCTCGTCCGTCGCCAGCAGATCCTCGGAGCGTTCGAGGAGCCCGCGTCGGGCCTCCCGCGCCAGTTCGCGCACCGCTTGATCGCCGAAGACCGCCTCGATCAGTTTCTGGGAGGCCGCCGACGTGCCGCTGGCCACCGCCACCTCGGCGCCGGTCAGTCCCCCGGTGTGGGCGAAGACGGCCAGCATCACGGCCAAGCCGGCACCGTTGAGGGTGTACGACGCGATGCGGGCACTCGTCCGCTTGTCGCCGCCCTGGTTGCGCACGAGGGCCAGCACCGATCCCTGCCACTCCCGGATCTCTTCGGGCAGCTTCTGCAGCAACGCCGGCGAGGCCGAGGCCAGCAAGCGTTCGTGGTCGGCCAACAGCGCACGTCCCGTCGTCGTCTGGCGCCAGTCGTCGACGGTGCGGGCCGCGGCGCGATCGGCGGCCACGTGGATCAGGGCCTCGACGCCGCTCTCGACCGCCTCCTGCACGCCGCTCGCGGCCCCCGGACGGCCCCGGACGGCCGACCACACGCGGTCGCGGATCTTTCCGACGCGCGCCTGCACGTTGCGCATCAGCTCGCCCGTTCCCACGAACTCCTGCCAGCGGGCCAACACCTCGCCCCGCAACAACGTGCCGTCGCGCACCGACTCGTCGATCTCTCGGCGAGCGTCGCCGTAGGCCACCGCCGCCAGCTCCCGCAGTCGGGATGCCAGCCGCTCCTGCGTCGACACGGCCTCGGCCAAGACCTCGATGCGGCGCTCGAGCCCCGCGAGTGCGCCTTCGAGGGTGGCCCGGATGACCCCCGAGCGGGCCTCGGCGTTGCGGGCCAGACCGGTGAGGCCCTCGCGCAGGGAGGCGATCTGGCTCTCGGGCAAGCGACCGTCCTCGAGCGTCGTCTCCTCGATGGTCTGCACGAGTGCATCGTCCATGCCGTGGGCCACCAGCATCGCCGTGAGGTCGGCCCGCACCTCGTCGACGGCTTCGGGCGGCACCCGGTCGAGGATGACGGCGACGACGGCCTCGCGGTCGTTGGCCGCCGTCAGCACGTCCCACGGCACGGCGTCGGCGTAGCGGGCCGCCGTGGTGAGGAAGATCCACAGGTCGCCGGCGGCCAGCAACTGCGCCGCCAGGTCCCGGTTGGCCGACACCACCGAATCGATGTCGGGCGCGTCGAGCAGCGCCAGCCCTTGGGGCACCCCATCGCTCTCGACGAGATGCAGGGTGCCGGGGCCGCCCTCGGCGCCTGTGGTGCGGGCCAGCCGGGGAAGGACGCGGTCGCCCTCGAACCAGTGCCGGTCACTCGGATGACAGACGAGCACCGGGGCCCTCGTCGTCGGACGGAGGACTCCTGACGTCGTCACGTTGGCCTGGACGAGGCTGTTGACGAGCGTCGACTTCCCCGCCCCGGTCGATCCGCCGACGACGGCCAGAATCGGGGCGTCGAGCGATCGCAGGCGGGGCAACAGGTAGTCGTCGATCTGGCTGATGGTGCCGTCGCGCTCGCGGCGGGCGGCGCCGACGCCTTCTCCGGCGAGATCGAAGCGCGTCGAGGCCACGACCGACCGCAACTCGGTGATCACCGAGACGAGGTCAGGACCGGTCGACATCGACCCCATCCTGCCACTGCACCGCCGACGGCTGGATCGAGTGGGAGCCCCTCGCGACGCCATATGCTCTACCATATGGTCATGGGACGGAAAGAGGTACTGGTGCAGCTCGATGACGAGCTCGTCGAGCGGCTGGATCAACTCGCCGAGACCGAAGGCACGAATCGCTCCGAGCTGCTTCGACGCGGCGCGTCAGCGGTGCTCGAAGCGGCGGAGCTGCGCAAGGCAGATCGTTCGCTGCGTGAGGCGTATCGCCGCGTGCCCCAAGACCCGGCGCTTGTCGCCAGCGCGCAGCGCCTGGCGTCGCTCACCGCTCCGGAGTGGTAGCCCGCGGCGATGTCGTCTGGGCCGATCTCGGACCGCCCGCCGGTCGTCGACCGGTCTGCGTGCTCACCCGCGACGCCGCGATCGAGGTGCTCTCTACGCTGGCGTGCGCGCCGATCACCCGCACCATCCGCGGCATCCAATCGGAGGTCGAGGTTGGCCCGGCCGACGGGTTGCCGGAGCCGAGCGTCATCAGCTGCGACAACCTCATCACCGTGCCCGCAGCGGTCCTCGACCCTGTTCCTGTCGGCCGACTCGATCTCGACGCACGCGTGCGGCTTGATCGCGCGCTCCGCTACGCCCTCGACATCCAGTACTGACGTCAGGTCTCCGGGGGCGACTCTCGATAGACGTTGGTGTCGCTTCCGACACTAGAAGTCGCCCGGGATCACGGGCAGGCCCTCCGCCAGAACTGCGTCGGCAAGACGGTGATCCCATGTCGCAATCACCACGCCGCTGTCGACGAGCGCCAATGCGGTAGCCAGGTGAACGGCATCGGCACCGCTGAGGGGATAGGTCACGGCGAGGTCGGCGGCGTGCCTGGCGAGTTCCGGCGTCAGCTCTATGAGGTCGATCTCCGACTGGTAGCTGTGCCATTCCCGCAGTGCGGTGCCGTACGCCGCTTGGTCGAGCCGCCCACCGCGGCGAGCAGCCGCGAGCGCGGCCCCGACCTCCGGGACGGCCAATCGGCTCGCGGCTGCGGGGGCAGGATCGTTCCACAGGCGCTCCGCGTCCTCGCTGCCGACCTCGTCGATCAGCAACTTCACGAACGCGCTGCTATCCCAGAACGCGAGCGTCACGATCGGCCCGCGACTCCGCTACGAGGTCGGCGACCGGCCCCGTCGCCTTCACGCGCCGGCCTTTCGACGTACGCGACTTCGGTCGCGTGGCCCGCGTGACGACGCCCTCCCGCGCCAACCGGTCGAGCAGCTCCTCGTGATCGGCCGGGACGAGGCGCGCCACCGGCACGCCCCGATCCGTGACGACGATTGGCTCGCCTGCTTTGGCCCGATCGACGAACGCTTTGAGGTTCGCCCGGAGCTCGCTGATGGCGACTTCCATGCCGTCAGTCTACGGCAACATGTACACGTCAGAGGGAAAATCTGTACACGTTGGTTTCACGAATTTCGAAACCGAGCTTGCGGTAGAGGTGGTTGGCGGCTTCGCGGGACGGACGGGAGGTCAGCTCGACCGTGCGGCAGCCGAGCTCGCGGGCCTTGTCGAGCGCCGCCTGTGACATCGCCGCGGCGATGCCCTGACCGGCAGCATCCCGGTCGGCGACCACGTCCTCGATCCAGGCCCGAAGCCCGGTGGGGATGCGGAAGACGACGAGAGTGAGCGTGCCCACCACGACGCCGTCGTCATCCGAGCGGGCGACGAACACCGTGGTGCCGGGGTGGGCCAGCATCTCGGCCAGCTGATCGGCGTCGGGTGGGGGCGACGATTTCGAGAGCTGGGGGATCAGTCGCCCGAAGGCGCTGATGAGTTCGAGATCGACCTCGTGGGCAACGCTGACCGAGACACTCACGGCGTTCGAGTGTACTGGTGGGGTGCGCGTGTCCGGCCGGGTCGTGGTGGTCACCGGTGCTTCGTCGGGCATCGGCTGGGCGACCGCCCTCCACTTGGCGGCACGCGGCGCCTCCGTCATTGCCGCCGCCCGCAACCTCGACCGCCTGCAGCAGTTGGCGGCGCGGGCCGACGGCATCACCCCGATCCGCTGTGACGTCACCGTCGAAGCCGATCGCGCCGCGCTGATCGAGGCCGCCGGCGAGGGCGACGTGCTCGTGAACAACGCCGGCCTCGGCTACCTCGGCCTCGTCGAGGCGATGGCGGCGGAAGACGTGCGCCGGCTCTTCGAGACGAACGTGGTCGCCCTGATCGACCTGACCCAACGGGTGCTGCCGGGCATGCTCGAGCGCAAGCGGGGCCACATCGTCAACATCGCCTCGGTCGCCAGTTGGGTCGCCTTCCCGCCCTACTCGGTCTACGGCGCCACCAAGTGGGCGGTGCAGGGCTTCACCGAAGGCCTGCGGCGCGAGGTCATCGGACGCGGCGTGACTGCGGCCACCGTCAATCCGGGTCCGATCGCCACCGAGTTCTACGCCCGATCCGCCGTCGTCCGCCTCGGTGGATCGGGCGACGGCGGCACGGGGGCGCCGCTCGTCGGCCCCGGAACCGGGATGGTGGCCCGCGCCATCACCCGATCCATCCGTCTTCGCCACGTGCCGGGCTACCAGGCCATCGCCGTGCCCCGAGCGCTCGGGATCGCCCGACTCGCCGGACTCCCCGTTCTCGGCCGGGTCGTCGACGTCGCCACCTTCCCCAGCCGCTTCGTCGGCCGGTGACGCCGGCTCCTCGGCGCGTCAGTTCGGTTTCATCTCCCGGTCACGCGATGGCGATGTCAGCGTCGTTCGGCCGTCACATCGGCCCCGTACCTTTCGGGACATGGCGACCCGAGCGTTCCCCACAGCCCGCCCCTTCCGCATGCTGTCGGCGCTCGGCAATGCCGGCGCCGTCGCCAATGCCTACCGGGCCTGTGAAGAACGCCGGCTGACGGAAGCACGCGTCGACGCCCTGGCCGCCCGCCTGGCGCAGTCACACCGAGCGATGCAGGCACACCGGACCACTCAGGCCCCCCGGGAGAGTCAGGCGGTGGCCGGGGCGTCCTGACACGACGGGCACCAGTACACGAGCCGCGCCTGGTCACCCAGGTGGGCTCGCCGGATCGGGGTCCGACACCGATAACACGGACGCCGGTAGCGCCCGTAGACCCACGGCCGGTCGGTGCCTCCGCCGAAGTCCCGCCCGCCAGTCGCCTCGGGTCGGGCACTGCGCATCATCATCTCGGCGGCCGCCGTCACCAGCGCATCGAGGTCGTCGTCCGTGAGCTTGGCGTGAGCCGCAAAGGGATCGGTGCGACGCACGAACAACGATTCGCACCGCCAGATGTTGCCGATGCCCGACACCACCTGCTGATCGAGCAGCAACTCGCCGATCGACATCGAGACCGGTCGACCGGCCGCTCGACGGCGAACCTCGACGAGGTCGACCGGCGGCTTGAGCACGTCGGGACCGAGACCGGTCAGCGACGGATGCAACTGTTCGCCCCGTGCGGCCAACAATTCCACCACCGGGGCGTTGAAGCACACGGCGAGGCGGTCACCGGCCTCCACCACGAAGCGGGCCTGGGAGAGCGGTTTCTGCCAACGCTCACCGGCCGAGTACACGTGCCACGAGCCGGTCATCTTCATGTGGGTGTGCAACACCGATCCGCCGGAGAAGCGGATGAGCAGGTGTTTGCCCCGGGCCTCGACACCGTCGATCGTGCGGCCCACCAGCTTGGCCGCCGGAAGCCGGTCGACGGTCGTGCGGGCGCCCGTCACCATCCGTCCGGTCAGCCAGCGGTCGAGCGTCGCCGCCGCGCGGAAGATGGTGTCGCCTTCGGGCACCCCCCCATCATCCCCATGACAGGCTCCCTCCATGCCGTCGCCCGATGCTGCCACCGTCCGCTCCGTCAGTCGCCGACTGTGGGATCTCATCGAGCCCATCGCCTCGAGCGTGTACTTCGTGCCCGAGGCGCACGCCAACTACGAGAAGCTCGGTCTGGCCGGATTCGGGAGCGGGTACTTCTGCAGCCGGGCCGCCTGCATGGGCCAGGTCCCGGGTGAGGTCGTGGCGGCCGCCTTCGCCGTGTTCAACCCTGCGGTGGTCATTGCCGCAGTCACCGAAGGATGGGAGAAGACCGACGCCGCCAGCGTGCTCCAGGCCCGCTTCGACGGCCAGCGCACGGCCCTGACCCGGATGCTGGGTGCCACCGCCGATCCCAGCAAGCTCGCCCGGGCGACCGAGCTCATGATGCGGGCCGCCGAGGCCGCACCCTTGGCCGGCCGGCCCCTGTTCGCCGGGCTCCGGTCACTCGGCCTTCCCGGTGACCCGATCGGCGACCTGTGGCGGGCCGCCGACACCCTGCGGGAGCACCGCGGCGACTCCCACGTGCTCGCCTGGGCGGCCATGCACGTGGGCGCCGTCGAGGCCACCCTGCTCACCGAGCTCTGGTGGAAGCAGCGGGTCGGCGGCTATGTGAAGACGCGTGGATGGGGGCCAGACGACATCGAGGCCGGCATCGCCTCGCTGCGCCAGCGGGGCTTCATCGACGGCGACCCCGCAACGTTCACGCCGGCTGGCGAGGAACTGC
>JBKJLU010000338.1:0-6050 GCA_046596815.1 Acidimicrobiales bacterium
TGGGAACGGTCGAGCGGCGAGTGCTTGAGCGGCTCGTCGGCGGTGGTCACGGCCGGTCAGCCTACGGGCTGGCGACGGGTCAGCTCCCGCTCGCCGCCGCCCGGCGGGGCGCATCGACAGCGGGTGCAGCGGTCAGCGGCGCCGTCTTGGCCGCCAGTGCCCCCTCGAAGGAATGGATGGCGGCGTCGAGCTCGTCCTTGACGCTGGCCAGGGGGAGGATGTTGAGCACGCCCTGCCCGCCGCGAAGCAGGTCGATGATCTCCTCACCCGTCGACGCGAGGATCGATTCCGTCCCCGTCAGGACCAGGTTGGCCGCGGCCACGTCTTCTCCGAGGTTCTCTCGGAGATACCCGATGGCCACGCGCGCCGACTGGAGCGAGATTCCGGCGTCGAGCAGTCGCTTGATGACCTTGAGCTCGAGCAGGTCACGGTAGGAGTAGCGCCGCTGCGTGCCACTGCCCTTGGCCTCGGAGATCGACGGGCGCAGGAGGTCGGTCCTCGCCCAGTAATCGAGTTGGCGGTAGGTGATGCCGACGATGGCGCACACCTGGGGACCGCGGAATCCTGCTTCGGGCATCGGGGAAGTGCCTTTCGGAGGTGAAGAACTGACACCGGCGTAACTACGACCGTGTAGCGAGGGTAGGCCCAAGGCCGACGCCCGTCAATATCTCCGATTACGAAGCGAAATCTTCGGGGCGGATGTCCTCGATGAAGCGCTGGAACTCCTCGATGACTTCGTCCTGTTGACCTTCACCCTCGGCGTCCTCATCCTCGTGGAGCACGTAGGCCTCGGCGTCGAGCAGTGATTCCTCGGCGTGGATCGGGGTACCGATGCGCACGGCGAGGGCGATGGCATCCGAAGGGCGACTCGACAGCACGAAGCGTCGACCGTCGCGAAGCATGCGGATCTCGGCGTAGAAGATGGCGTCGACGAGTTCGGTGATCACGATCGCTTCGACCTCGACTTCGAGGGTCGCGAGCAGGTCGCGGATGAGGTCGTGGGTGAGCGGTCGAGGCGGCTCGATCCCTTGGATGGCTCGGGCGATCGACGTGGCCTCCTCGTGACCGATGAGGATCGGCAGGGTTCGGCCGGGCGTTCCCTGCGGGGTGGCTTCCTTCAGCAGTACCACCGGCACGTTGTCCGGCATCTGCACTCGGATCGACGCCAGCGTCATTTCCACCACGCCCCCACGCTACCTTGCCCCGTCCGCGTAGGGACGGGCACCGCAGGCGGCGCACAACCCGAGCGCGTTACCCGGTCGTGTGGTCCTTCAGAGCGTTGCGGAGCATGGCCGCCCGCAAGCCCTGGCCGAGCTTTCCCAGCTCGACGAGGGTGTCGATGGCCTGACGCCGCGCCCTCGGATTCCTTTGCTTGAGCATCGGCATGACCAACTGTTCGAAGAACCCGGCCTCGCGCTCAGCCGCCGTCTTGTACATGCGTAGGTGGCGGGCCTCGACGCCGAAGCGCATGAACCCGGCGGCCAGGTTGGCGACGATGAGCGCCTCTTCGTCGAAGTAGACGGTGCCGCCGACCGGTCGACCGACGACGAGTCCGTAGCGCTGCAGCTCACCGAGATCGACCAGGGTCAGCCCGCACGCCGTCGACAGTTCTTCGAGCGTCATGCTCACCCCGGTGTGGATGACCTGCAGGGGGTTGACCATGTCGGCGACCGGTGACGGAACCGGCGGGGCCGGTCGCGGCGCGGACATGACCGGCGACGCCTCGGCGGCGACGGACCGGGCTCCTACCGGGCTCGCGGTCGCCGACACATCGGCAGGGTTGTCGCCCTCCTCGCCGCCCAATCGACCCTTGATGACCTTGAGCGGGAGGTACTGCTCGCGTTGTTGGCGAAGGATCCAGCGCAACCGCTCGACGTCGGGCTCGTAGAACTTGCGGTAGCCGGAAGGCGTGCGCTCGGGATCGAGCAATCCTTGACTCTCGAGGAACCGGATCTTGGAGATGGTGAGGTCGGAGAACTCCGGCCGCAGCAGAGCCAGGACCTCGCCGATCGACAGGTACGCGCGGTCGGTCACGAACCTACGACGGACTGGGTTCAGCCGTGCCGGCAGCGAGGAAGACCAGCTTGAACTTGCCGATCTGGACCTCGTCGCCGTTGGCCAGCTCCTGTTCCTCGATGCGCTCTCGGTTGAGGTAGGTCCCGTTCAGTGAACCGGAGTCCTTGACCACGTAGCCCGTGGCCGTGCGAGTGAACTCCGCATGACGACGGGACACCGTGACGTCGTCGAGGAAGATGTCGGAATCGGGGTGCCGTCCGGCCAGGGTCTTGTCCCGGTCGAGCACGTACTTCGATCCGGCGTTCGGTCCCCGTCGCACCCACAACATGCCGGCACCGTCGGCGCCATCGGGCAGGGTGACGCTCTGTTCCTCGACGGGGTCGCTCGCATCGATGGCGGCGAAGGTGATGGTGGTCGGCTCTTCCTCCGATCTCTCCAGCACGTGACCACACGACGAACAGAAGTTGGACCCCGGCGGATTGCGGTGCCCGCAGTTGTTGCAGAAGACGTCAGCCACGAGACGAAACGGTAGCCGGAAAGCCTCAACCTCAACGGCGGGATGAACCTTTTCTCAGTCGGCGATGAGAGCTTGGTACGCCGCTGCGTCGAGAAGAGCGTCGAAGGCCCCGGCATCCGTGGGTTCGATCACGCAGATCCAGCCATCTCCGTACGGATCTTCGTTGAGGCGCTGCGGGGCGTCCGCGAGTTCGGCATTGATCTCCACGACCGTGCCGGCGAGGGGGGCGTAGACGTCGGACACCGACTTGGTCGACTCGACCTCGCTGAACGAGCTCCCCGACTCGACCTTCGCACCGGGCTCCGGGAGTTGGATGAACACGACGTCGCCAAGGGCGTCTTGGGCGTAGTCGGTGATCCCCATCCGGAGGCGTCCGCCGTCCTCTTGGCGGACCCACTCGTGGTCCGACGTGTAGCGCAGATCCTCGGGCACGTTGGTCATTTCTGTGACCCTAGGGCTTCGGCGGCACTGGTCTGGCCACGTCGAACTCGGGCGGTCGGCTCAGCGCAGGAAGGCTGAGGCTGGCCTGCTTGGCCAACTCGACGCGTACCCCCTTCACGGCCGAGACGGCATCGACGGCTCCGCCCGGGATCTTCAATCCTCCCTCGAGGGTGGCGGGCTGGCCGATGGCGCTGACCCGGTACGGCCCCGAGACGACGGTGCCGTCAACGGTGATGCGTCCATCGCGCTCGGCGAATGCCGTCGACACCCCGATCCGCCGGTCGTTGACGGCCACGGCTTCGGCGCCGGCGTCACGCAGTTCTTGGACGATGTCGATGAGCGTGTCGTAGGTGAGCAAACCGTTGGGGTCGGTGATCGACATCACCAGTCCTGGGCCCGACACCGGAGTCGTCCCTGCGAGGACCTGCAGATTGCGTAGCTGTTCGTGGGCGGCCTCGACAGCTGCCGATTCGTCCTGGGAGAACCGGCGCAGCTCGTTCAGTTGCACCTTGAGCTCGGCGATCTCGTTCTGGAGGGCGTCGGCTTCCGCGTTGAGGTCGGAGAGGATGCGGGCGAGGTCGCCCTCGGACTCGGCCTCGAGCGGCGGGCTCTCGCGTCGAGGCCCCTGGAGCTGACCCACGAGGAGGAACCCGACGAGGCCGGCGGCGACGGCCAACAACACCGGTCCGGCGAAGCCCGAGCGAAGGCGGGCAATGGCTCCCGGCGGGGCGGCCAGCGGCGCCGTCACCGGTATGACCTCGAGGTGTTAGCCACCGAAGAGGCGGCGACGGAGCGCAGCCAGGTTCTGGAAGATGCGAATGCCGAACACGACCACGACGGCGGTCGTCAGGTCGACGGCCAACTGGTCGCCAAGCCAGACCAGGCCGGCGCCGACGGCGGCGTTGCTGACGAAGGCGAGGACGAAGCTGCGGTCGTTGAAGGTGCGCTCGACGTAGGCCCTGACACCGCCGAACGAGGCATCGACGGCGGCGACCACGCCCATGGCGACGTACCTCGTCATCTCCGCCGGGACGGTGGGGCGCAGGACGAGTGCGATGACGGCACCGATCAGAAGTCCGATGGCTGCGAACATCAGCCGATGCCTTCGGGTGCTGCCGCCGAGATGCCCACGCGTCCGGTATACCCAGGCACCGTGACCACCGCCCGCGATTGCAGGTCGAAGCCGAGTCCGAACAGGGTGATCCACCGCTTGAACCGACGGGCGATCTCGCTCTTCTCGAACACGACGCGATCGGCACCGATGGCCGAGACCTTGTAGGGGGGGCTCAGCGGGCGGAAGTTGACCACGATGGTGTCGCCGGCCGAGCGGATGGGGGTCGTCGCCACCAGCCGGCTGTCGTTGATGGCCACGGCCTCGGCGCCGGCCGCCCACAGCGCGTTCACCACGAGCTGCAGATCGGTGTCATGGATCTGGTAGGCCCCGGCGTCGTCGGCCGACGCCGGCGGACGTTCACTCGGCGCCATCGAGACCACGATGCCTGGGCCCTGCAGCGCGACCGTGCCGGCTTGCTCGGCCAGCAGCTCCTTGATCGCCGCCTCTCGCCGTCCACGCGAGGTGGCTCGGCTGGCGCGATCCGTCGCCAACACCACGTCGCGGCGGAGGGTCTCAACGGCGCCGTCGAGATCGTCGACCAGCGTGCGGCGATCTCCGATGAGTCCGACCAGCTGCGCTTTGCGGGGCGCCGACTCCTTGCGTTCCGCGGTGCCCGTGATGACCGAGGTGACGACCAGAAACCCGAGGATGCCCACCACCGTCGAGAGGGTCACTGCTTGGCGATCCGGCACCAGCGTCGATTCTGCCGGACAAATCGACGGCCCGGAGGCCGATTCAGCCGAGCATCGCCCGAATCCTGCGGCAGTACTCGTCGACGAGCGCCTTGGCGTCGTCGTCGCTGCTGCCCTCGGCCCACACATGGGTGAGCGGGTCCTCCGGATCGGGCAGCACCAACACCCACCCGTCGTCACGAAGCACCTTCACGCCGTCGACCAGCACGAGCTCCTCCGTCGCCCCCTCGACCAGGGTGCGCATCACGAGGCCCTTCTGCTCCCACGGCGTCTGCACGACCTCGTGCACGACGTGCGTCCGGGGCGCGGCGGCCACCACCTTCGACAACGGCAGGCCACTCTTGGCCAGCAAGGCCAGCAGGTGCACGAGGGTGGCGGTGGCGTCGTAGGCCGGAAGGAAGGCCGGGAAGATGAATCCTCCCTCCTGGCTGGCGGCGAAGTCGACGTTGCCGGCGGCCGCCACCTCCATGAGGTGAGGCGTCGAAAGCTTGGTCCAGACGATCTCCGCGCCGTGGCCGAGGGCGAACTTCTCGACCTCACGACTCACCGAGACCGGAACGGCGACCTGCACGGGTCGCTCAGCGGTCACGCAGACCAGGTGGAGCAGCGCGAACAGGGCGTCGTCGTCGCTGAGGACGTGGCCGGTGTCGTCGATGAGGCGCAGGTGCTCACCGTCCGGATCGATGACCGCACCGAGTTGGGCTCCGGAGTTGCGCACCAGGGAGCCGATGTTCGTGGCGTGGGCTTCGTAATCGAAGGCGGCGGCGCCGGCGGTCGCGGCGTACGGATTGACGGCGAGGACGTCCGCACCGAGCTTGGCCAGCACGCTCGGCATCACAAAGCTGGTGGAGCCGTAGGCGTAGTCGAGGACGACCTTGAAGTTGGCGGCTCGAATGGCATCGCCGTCGACCGAGGCCATCAGGGCCGCCGTATAGAACTCCAGGGCCCGAGGGGGGAAGCCGATGTCACCGATGTCGGCGGCGAACGCCCGACGGAAATCCTCGCGGTAGTAGAGCCGTTCGATCTTGCGCTGGGTGCCCTCGTCGATGTCGATGCCTTGACCGTCGAAGAACCGGATCAAGACCGACTGGGGATCATCGGGGTCGAGGCGAACGGTGATGCCGCCGCGGCTGCGCTGCGATCTGACCTGGAACCGCGTGACCGGGACCGGCGCGACCTCGAGGTCATCGACGTTGATTCCCGCAGCATTCAGGCCGACCATGAGGGCCCGTTTGAGGGTTCGGGCGGCCCGGCTCGAGTCGCGTGAGAT